>JANLSB010000173.1:0-9019 GCA_031362125.1 Lysobacterales bacterium
CGCAGTCACTGTCTTCGGCGTAATCAAGATCCAGCACCGGCACGCCGCGATAGACGCCGACCGAGACCGCCGCGACCGCGCCGTGAATCGGATCCTTGGTGATGTCCTTGCGCTTCTGCAGCCAGCGGACCGCATCGACCAGCGCGACGTAGGCGCCGGTGATCGCCGCAGTGCGGGTGCCGCCGTCGGCCTGCAGCACATCGCAGTCGAGGGTGATGGTGCGTTCGCCGAGTGCGCCGCGATCGACGCAGGCGCGCAGCGAGCGGCCGATCAATCGCTGGATTTCCAGGGTCCGCCCGCCCTGCTTGCCGCGCGCGGCCTCGCGGTCGCTGCGGGTGTGGGTTGCGCGCGGCAGCATGCCGTATTCGGCCGTCACCCAGCCCTCGCCCTTGCCGCGCATGAAGCCCGGCACCTTGTTATCGACGCTGGCGGTGCACAGCACCCGGGTTTCGCCGAAGGACACCAGTACCGAGCCCTCGGCATGACGGGTGTAGGCTCGCTCGATCCGGACCGGGCGCAGTTGCGCGGGCGTACGGCCGCTTGGACGAGCGATGCTCATGGGATGATGCCTGCAGCAGGGCGGGCGAGTTTACCATCGCGGCATCCATCTCCCATGCCGACGCCCCAGCCGTCGGCTGATCGACGACAATGACCGCCCTGCGCTGGATCTCCGGCGACGATCCGCAATGAGGACCACCGAATGATCCGCAGCATGACCGCTTTCGCCACCGGCGAACGCAATACCCCGTGGGGCACGCTTGGCTGCGAAATGCGCGCCGTGAATCACCGCTTTCTGGAACTCGGCATCCGTCTGCCCGATGAACTGCGGGCAGTGGAGCCGGCGATCCGCGAGCGCGTATCGGCACGACTTTCGCGCGGCAAGATCGAACTCGCGATGCGGCTGCGCAACGCCGATCAGGACGACATGCTGCAGCTCAACCCGGCCCGCGTGGCGCATCTGGCCGCGCTGGGGCGCAATCTGCAGGAACATTTCCCGGCGATGCGGGTGGAGATGACCGAGCTGCTCAAATTCCCGGGCGTACTGCAGACCCAGACCGGCGACCCAGCGGCACTGCATGCCGAAGCGCTGTCGCTGCTCGACGAAGTATTGAACCAGTTCGTCGATGCGCGAGGCCGCGAAGGCGCGAATCTCTCGGCGAACATCCTCGACCGCGTGAGCGCGATCGCCGGTCACGCCGCCGATGCGCGCACGCTGATGCCGGCGATCCGCGCCGGACAGAAGCAGAAGCTGATGAACCGTCTCGCCGATCTGCCGCAGCCGCTGGACCCGGGCCGTTTCGAGCAGGAGCTGGTGATGGCGCTGCAGAAACTCGACGTGGATGAGGAACTGGACCGGCTCGACAGCCATATCGCCGAACTGCGCCGCATCCTCGGCCAGAAAGAATCGGCAGGCCGCCGTCTGGATTTCCTGCTGCAGGAATTCAACCGCGAAGCCAATACCTTCGGCTCGAAATCGGTGGACGCGCGGACTTCAGCGCTGGCAGTGGAGCTGAAGGTGCTGATCGACCAGATCCGCGAACAGGTACAGAACATCGAATGATCGCGGAGCCGGTCGCAGCCAGGGCGCGACTGGGGCACAATGCCGCCTCCTGAGAGGCACGGAGTACGAATGCGCGGAACACTTTTCATCGTCGCGGCGCCCTCGGGCGCGGGCAAATCCAGCATCGTCAATGCCTGCCTGGCGCGCGACCCCAACATCGCGCTGTCGATCTCGTTCACCTCGCGCGCGCCGCGCCCGGGTGAGCGCCACGCCCAGCATTACAACTTCGTCAGCGCAGACGAATTCCAGCGCATGATCGATGCCGGCGATTTCTTTGAACACGCGCTGGTTCACGGCGACCTCAAGGGCACCGCACGGCAGTCGGTGGAACCGCAGCTCGCCGCCGGCCGCGACGTACTGCTGGAAATCGACTGGCAGGGTGCGCGTCAGGTCCGCGAGAAAGTGGCGGACGCTGTAGGCATCTTCATTCTGCCGCCTTCGCGCGAAGCGCTGGAAGAGCGGATGCGCAAGCGTGGCCAGGACAGCGACGATGTCATCTCGCGCCGACTCGCCGCCGCGCGCGAGGAAATTTCGCACTACCACGAATTCGACTACGTGATCTTCAACGAGATCTTCGATACCGCGGTCGCGGAGATGTGCTCGATCTTCACGGCCAGCCGTTTACGCCGGGGTGCGCAGGCGCAGCGGCATGCCTCGGTGATCGACAGCTTGCTGCGCTGAGCAACCCGCGACGTACAGGCGAAACGAAGCAGGCCGTCGATCGACGGCCTGCTTCGACGCACAGTTCCTGAAACGCACAATCTTGGACCGGCGTGACGGCCCGACATCGTCGGGACGTCAGTGTTGACGCTTGAGTCGGTAGATCAGGCGATCATGGTCTTCGGCTTCTGCTCCGGGTTTTCCTGCTTCTGGTTCTCGGTCGGCGGCGCCTGTTGCGCCGCCTGCACTGCCGACTTTTGCGCATCCGCCATTCCGGTGCTCTGCGCCACCGTCTGACTTGTCGCCTGGTTGTAATCGATGTACGAACTCTTGGAAGCCGGGTTCGTCGGATCGCCCTGCACCGCCACCAGGAAGCTCTGCCCATTCGGCGCATTCGTCTTACTGACGTGATCGATGCTCTGCAGGCCTGTCGCCTTGGCATCCGCAGCCACCGATGCCGCCGCCTTTTCCAGATCCTCACGCGACTTGAAGCCGCCGCTCGAGCCCAACTGCTCCAGATTCGACACCGCCTGCTGGTACAGCTTGTTGTCCGGATGGTTGGGGTTGGACATCAACGGCTTGTCGGTCTGCGTCGGCGGCTGCACCTTGTCGTTGTTGGTTGGTGGCGTCTGCGGCTTGTCGGTCTGCGTCGGCTGCACGTTCGCGGGCGTCTGCGGCTTGTCGGTCTGCGTCGGCTGCACATTCGCAGGCGTCTGCGGCTTGTCGGTCTGCGTCGGCTGCACGTTCGCAGGCGCCTGCGGCTTGTCGGTCTGCGTCGGCGTTTGCGCCGGCTGCTGCATACCAAGCGCCGCCAGGGTCTTCGCTCCCGCGACACCGTCCGCTTCGAGATTGTGCGAACGCTGGTAGCCTTCGACCGCCGCCTTCGTCGCCGGACCGAAATTGCCGTCGGCATCCAGCTTGGCGCCATTCTTGTTCAGCGATTCCTGCAGCTTGCGGACATCCTCGCCTTTCTCACCCTGCTTCAGCACGCCGTCGGCCATCGCACCGGTGTTCTGCGATTGCGCCGGTTTGGGTTCAGTGGTCGGTGCTGGCGTGGCCGGCTGTGCGGTCTGCACCTGGTCGTGGGTGACGCCCAATGCCTTCTGCGTGGCTGGGCCTGCGACGCCATCGACCTTCAAACCGTGTGTTGCCTGAAACGCTTCGACCGCCGCCTTGGTGCCTGCACCGAAATCGCCATCCGCCTTGATCTTCGCGCCATTCCTGATCAACGCTTCCTGCAGATTGGCGACATCCTTGCCTTGCTCGCCTTGATTCAGCACTTCCCGAGGCGGGAAGTTCAGGTATTTGCGCGGATCAACCGCAACACCGTTCTCCCGAGTCTCGAAATGCAGATGGGTATCGCCTTCTGTCGGCGTATTGCCGGTGCGACCCATGGTACCGATCTTGGTGTTCTCGGTGACCTGCTGACCTTCCTGGACATTCATGCCCTTCAAATGCAGATAACGGGTTTCGAGTCCGCCGCCATGATCGATAATGATCATGTTTCCAGCGCCGGGACCACCATCGCCAGCGAACGTCACTTTGCCCGGTCGCATGGATTCGATCGGATCGCCTTCCTTGCCGACAATGTCGATCCCCTTGTGGGTACGGGCACCGCCACCGCGCGAGGTTCCGAATTCACCCTCACCCTCGCCCGGTTTATCGGCGCGATTGACAACGAAATTGCCCGGCGCAGGCCAGCTCTGATCGACCGCAGGATTGTTCGATACAGGCGCGGGCGAGGTCGGCGTCGGCGTGGTCGGCGTCGGCGCGTTCGTGGATGGCTGTTGTGCAGGCTGATTCTCACTCAGCGCCTTCAGCGTCGCCTGCCCGGCGATACCGTCGGCAGTCAGGCCATGCGCCTGCTGGTAGCGCTTCACCGCATCCTCGGTGTTCTGGCCGAACTTGCCGTCGGCGCCCTGAGTCGGATACCCGGCCTTGGTCAGATCTTCCTGCAACTTCTTCACCACAGCGCCATCCTCGCCACGACGCAGCATGCCGTCGGCCATGGGATCGGCCGGGGTCGAGCTGGAAGGCGACGTGCGGCTGGGCTGACTCTTGTCCAAGGGCTCGATGCCCTTTTCGGGAATGGCGATACGGTCGTACTTCGTATCCCAGTACTGCATGAAGGTCTTGGCCAGATCGCGGTCGGACAGACCGTTCAAATCACCTTTCTTCACACCGGTGAGGCTTTCGACATCGTTGCCGACATTGGCCAACAGGTTGCGGCGCGTCGGCGTGTCGTCGAAGAACGTGCCGCGATCCAGCGCCGCCTGGATCGACCGATAGCCGTAGGCGCCCTGCTGATGAGCCATGTACAGGTCAAGACCGTTCGGCTCGGCTTCTCCCGACAGATAGGGGCGACCGGAACGGCCATGACTGGCGATGATGTCCTGCTTGTTGTCGTTGTAAAGCCGCGCACCCGCATCCGCATTGGCGACGGGATCGAACTCCCGGCCCGCGATGCCGTACTGGCGCGCCGTGTCGGGCAGGAACTGGAAAAGTCCCTTCGCGTCGCTGCTCTGGTTATGCGCTTTCTCGTCGTAACTGAAACCGGTCTCGATCGCTGTGAAGCGAAGAAAATCGTCGCGCGGGACATTGTTCTTTTTCGCTGCTGCTTCGACGATGTCCAGCACTTCTTTATCCGAATAATCTGCCATGTTGTTCTCCCGATTGTTGATGTATCACGCCGTGGATGTATGACGATGTGGATCTATGACGATGTGGATTTATGACAATGTGGAATTAGAAATCTTTATTGTTTGACGGCTTCGCCGTAGGCGGCGGCATCGTTGTAGCGGTATGTTCTGGCATCTTCCGAAGAAGAGGGGCGGATCGCGCCGTCTTCGCCACGGACACTGCCGGAGAAGCTGACCGTGATGATCGGCATGACGCCGTTCGCCGATGGATCGAAACGCAGACCGCCGCTGTTGCGCACGCATGCGGTGTCGGGCGTGGCGGGGCCGTCCTTGCAGCTTGCGCTGTAATCGGCGCCCGCTTGGACGGTGCCCGCGTGGTGCCATTCGCCATGGTCGTCGAGTGAGAACAGCTCGTAGGCCTTGATCTGCACACCGCCCGTCGCGGCGACTGCGCTGGGCATCGCCAGGAGGGCGCGTTTCGGCGACACCTCATAGGTCAACACCAGGCGGTCAGCATCGAATTGCGGCGGCTGACCCAAGCCTCCGAAGCGGCCGACATCCACCTGCGGCTTGGCTGGCTGCCATGCGCCGTCACGCAGTGTGTAGGTGATCTGCGCCAACTCGACCTGCTGTCCGGGCGGTGCGATGCCGTTCGCGGCCGGCGGGGCCGCATGCACGAACACGGTGTAACGCTCCTCGTCGCCGCTACGGTAGGCATAACCCTGCCAGAAGCCGACATAACGGCCATCGGGCAACGCGTACTCCGCTGCATTCTTGTCGTTGCCGCCATAGACGGCGCCCAGGGCGGCGCTGCCCGTCGGCGGCGGCGCATCTGCGGTCGCGGCACCCAGCAGCGCTTTCGCGGATGCAGGTGCAGCGACAGGATCGACCGCCGTCGCTGCAACAGGCTCGGCAGTGGACGCGGGAGTGGCCGCCGTGCGATCGCATGCGGCGAGCGCCAGACCCAGCGGCAACGCCAAGGCTACGATGCGCAGCGCATCGAGCCTGGCCCTGGCCACTCCACCTGACTGCGTTGGTATCTCGTTTGCTCTCATCTCAATCCTCTCGTTTTGTAGTGCATTCTGGATCACGACTCTAACCGCTCCACGGCCATATTCCTGGGCGATGGCGCCACCTGCGGCGCCATCGCTCGACAGATCAGGCGACCATGGTCTTCGGCTTCTGCTCCATGTTTTCCTGCTTCTGGTTCTCGATCTGAGGCACTGTCGGATTGGCCACTGCCGGTGTCGGCGGACTCTTGGCATCCGCCATCTCCGTGCTCTGCTTCATCGTCTGGCTCGTCGCCTGATTGAAATCGATGTACGAATTCTTCGCCGCAGGGCTGGTCGGGTCGCCCTGCACCGCCACCAGATACGTCTGGCCGTTCGGCGCATTCGTCTTGCTGATGTGATCGATCTCCTTCAACCCCGTCGCCTTCGCATCTGCAGTCACCGCAGCCGCAGCCTTCTCAAGATCATCACGCGACTTGAAGCCAGCGCTCGGACCCAACTGTTCCAGATTCGAAACGGCCTGCTGGTACAGCTTGTTGTCCGGATGATTCGGGTTGGACATCAGCGGTTTGTCACTCTGTGCTGGCTGCGTGTTCGCGGGCGTCTGCGGCTTGTCGGTTTGTGTGGGCTGCGGATTGGTCGTGGCCTGGGTCGTGGCCTGGATCTTCTGCGGGTCGATGCCCAGCGCAGTCAGCGTCTTGCTGTCGGCGACGCCGGTCACAGGCATGCCACGGAATTCCTGGAACTGCTCGATGGCGCGTTTGGTAATGTCGCCGTACTGGCCGTCGGTCGTCAGACCATGCTTGCCGCAGCTGCACTGCCCGCCGTGCTGGGCCAGCGCTTCCTGCAACTGTTTCACCGCCGGGCCGCTGTCGCCCTGCTGCAGCGTTCCAGCCTGCTGCACACGCGATTCGGCCTGCGGCTGAGCGGTCTGGGTGGTCGGCGCTGTCGTTGTCGACTGCGGCTTTTCGGCGGGATTGGTCTGCTGGGAATTCGGCAGAGTCGGCTGGATGGTCTGCTGGGTCGCTGCAGCAACCGGTGCGCTTTGCGTCTGGGTCATGCCCAGTGACGCCAGCGTCTTCGCGCCTGCGACACCATCAGTATCCAGATTGCGCGAACGCTGATAGCTCTCGACCGCCGCCTTCGTCGCCGGACCGAAATTGCCGTCGGCATCCAGCTTGGCGCCATTCTTGTTCAGCGCTTCCTGCAGCTTGCGGACATCCTCGCCCTTCTCGCCCTGCTTCAGCAGGCCATCGGCCATCGCACCGGTGTTCTGCGACTGTGTGGGCTTGGTTTCGCCCTGGGACGGCGCGGTCTGGCCGCGATCCTGCGCCTGGTGGAAGGCCAACCGCTTGTTGTAGTACTCGACCGCCTGATCGGCGGTGTAGCCGCTCTGGACCTGTCCATAGGGCGAACCAGGCAACGATGCCCATTCCTTGCCGCCTTTGGTGATGGCGCCGCGGATGTCGCCGCTTTCCAGAGCCTCCGTCACGCCACGGTATTTCATCTTGGCCACCGCGATGCGGTCCTGGCTTTCCGGCGAAAAATCGTCGATCTTCTTGTCGTAGCGATCGCGCATATCTTTCACGTCTTCCAGCTTCATCTGGTAGCGACCGACGTTATAGCGGAGCTCGTCGGTAGGAAGCTTTCCGTTGTCGGCGATCGCCGATTCCGGCATCAGGCCTTTGCTACCCGGGACGCCATTGCGTTCGCGATAGCCCGCAGGCGAACCGTCTGCATTGAGCGATTTGCCCACCTCTTTCCATGCGACCAGATCCAGATACGCGCGCGCCTCGGGGCTTTGCTTGTCCAGAAAGGTCTTGTTGGCGTTCGCTTCAGTCGCCGGAGCGTTCGAGGGCTGTGGCGTTGCGGTCGGTTGCAGCGTCGGCGCCTGCTGCGCGGGCTGGTTCTCTTTCAGGGCTTTGAGCGTCGCCGGACCGGCGACGCCATCGGCCTGCAAGCCATGCGACTGCTGGTAGCGCTTCAGAGCATCTTCGGTGTTCTGACCGAATTTGCCGTCAGCGCCCTGCGTGGAGAATCCTGCCTTGGTCAGATCTTCCTGCAGTTTTTTCACCGCAGCACCTTCTTCGTTGCGACGCAGCACGCCATCGGCCATCGGGTTGGCATTGGGTACGTTGTTGGCATTGGGTGCGTTGTTGGCGACCGCAGCACCGTTGGACTGGATCCGCCCACTGGTGATGTCGTTGATATAGCGCTCGAACACGGCGGCAGGAGCCTCGACGTGCGCATGCACCGAACCCGGGCTGCCAATATCGCCCATGCGGCCCAACGTCTGGCCGTACTCGATCCGGCTGCCGTTCGCCGGTTGACTGCCGCGCGCCATATGCAGCGCCTGCGCCAGCACATTGCCCTGATTATCGACGATCTGAACGGTATTGAATGCATCGTTGAGATTGCGGATCGTGCCCGACACCGGCGCCGGAATGGTCGGCGGGTCGATGATGAAATCCTTTTTGACGTGCGGCTCTGTGCGATTCAGACGGACTTCTTCGAGTTCGCCATTGATGGTCTGGTAGTCGCGGCCCGACTCACGGCCACTGCTGGGATGATGCTTTTCCAGATCGCGGTAATTGTTGACCTGCTCGACCCGGTTACCCACGCTTTCGGTGATGGTGTATCTCGACATGGCGGCATTTCCTTATTTCAGATTGGATGTGGAATATGGATCGCTGGTTGTGGGTGCGAGTCAGGCGATGAACGTGCCGCGACTGGGGTTGTCCAACTTAGGCGGCTCTTCGGACTGCGGTTTCTGCGTGTTCTGGGTCTGCTGCAACTGCTGCGCCATCTTCGTACTCTGATCAACCGTCTGGCTCGTCGCCTGGTTGTAATCGATGTACGAGTTTTTCGCAGCGGGGCTGGTCGGATCGCCCTGCACCGCAACCAGAAAATTCTGGCCACTCGGTGCAGCCGTGCGGCTGATGTGATCGATGCTCTGCAGACCCGTCGACTTGGCGTCCACCGCGACTGCGGCAGCCGCTTTTTCCAGTTCCTCGCGCGACTTGAAGCCGCCGCTCGAACCCAACTGTTCCAGGTTCGACAGCGCCTGTTGATACAGCTTGTTATCGGGATGGCTGGGATTGGAAATCAGCGGCTTGTCGTTCTGCGTCGGCGGCTGCACCTTGTCGTTG
>JANLSB010000198.1:0-2736 GCA_031362125.1 Lysobacterales bacterium
AGCGCCTGCAATTCGTCGCTCATGGTCTCGCGGCCGGCGGAAAGCCGCACCATCGACTTGGGCATCATGATCCGCGCGGCGGCAATGGTGCGCACGAACTCGAACGGATCCAGCTCGACGGTACCGTGCAGCGGCGTGCCCTCGACCTGGACCAGCCGGTTGATCGGTACCGAATCCGGATGCGCCGGCAGGTTCGCCAGCATCTGCAGCAGGCCCGCACGCTGCGCGCGCGACTCGCCCATGCCGACGATGCCGCCGCAGCAGGTCTTCATGCCGACATCGCGCACATGGCCCAGCGTATCGAGACGGTCCTGGTAGTCGCGGGTCTGGATGATCTCGCCGTAGAACTCCGGGGCGGTGTCCAGATTATGGTTGTAGTAATCGAGGCCGGCGGCCTTCAGCGCCGTCGCCTGTTCGCCGCTGAGCATGCCCAGGGTGGCGCAGGTTTCGAGCCCGAGCGCTTTCACCTCGCGGATCATTTCGGCGACCTTCGGGATATCGCGGTCTTTAGGCGAACGCCATGCGGCGCCCATGCAGAAGCGGGAAGCGCCGGCGGCCTTGGCCTGCCTGGCCTTTTCGACCACCGTGTCGGTGTCCATCAGCTTGGTCGCTTCGACACCGGTGTGGTAGCGCTGGGCCTGCGGGCAATAGGCGCAGTCCTCGGGACAGCCGCCGGTCTTCACCGACAGCAGGGTGCTGACCTGGACCTCGCTGGGGTCGAAGTTCGCGCGGTGCGCGTCGCCGGCCTGGCGCAGCAGTTCCGGGAATGGCAGCGCCAGCAGCGCTTCGACCTCGGTGCGGCTCCAATCGTGTCGCACAGCGTCGGAAGAACTGACAGCGGGCATCGGGGTTTCCTGACAGACACGGCACAGTGGGACAGGCAGTCTGGAAAGCATGGTCAGCCCTGTCAACCTTATCTGTGACGCCCGCATCCGCAGATGCTTCGGCAAGCTCCTCGGCGGGCTGTGGCCGAGGCATTGTCTGGTCTGCGGCCAAGGCTGCGAAGAAGCCGATGGGACGCCGGGCGACGACCTGTGCGCCGCGTGTCGCCAGGCCCTGCCCTGGAACCGTAGCGCCTGCCTGCGCTGCAGTCTGCCGCTGCCGGTCCCGGCTGCCGCCTGCGGGCATTGTCAGCGCCGCCCGCCGCCGCTGACCGTCGCCCATGCCGCCTTCCGCTACGAAGCGCCGCTGGACCGCCTGCTGCCGCGGCTGAAATTCCACGACGACCTCGCCGCTGGCCGGCTCCTTGGCGGGCTGATGGCCGAGGCCTTCGACGATATCGAGCGGCCGGACGCCCTGATCCCGCTGCCGCTGCACCGCAAGCGCCTGCGCAGCCGCGGCTTCGATCAAACGCTTGAACTGGCGAAACCGCTGGCGCGCGCGCTGGGCATACCGCTGCTGGACGATGTGCTGGTGCGGGTGCGCGAAACCGCGCCGCAGTCGCGGCTGGATGCCCCGGCGCGGCGGCGGAACCTGCGCCGCGCGTTTGCGGTGCGGCCAGGCGCCACATTGCCCGCGCACGTCGCGCTGGTCGACGACGTGATGACCACCGGCGCCACGCTGCACGCTGCCGCCGATGCGCTGCTGCGCGCGGGCGTGGCGCGGGTGGATGCGTGGGTGTGCGCGCGGGTGGCGTGAGCGCGACGCGCTATGCGGCGAGGATGCGCTCCCGCAGCGCCGGCGCGACCGCATCGAGGAACGCGCGCAGCTTCACCGGCAGACGGCCCTGCCGCGCGTACACCAATTGCACCGGCCACGGCGGCGGCTCGTAATCCTGCAGCACGATCTGGAGCGCGCCGCTGCGCTGCGCATCGGCGATCTGATACGACAGCACCCGGGTCACGCCCAGACCGGCGATCGCCGCATCGATCGCGGCATTCGCGCTGTTCACGGTCAACCGCGAACGGATCGGAACCATTACCTCGGCGGGTTCAGCGCGCTTGACGCGAAACACCCACGACAGCGGCGACGGCAGGCCGTCGAAGATCACGCCGTCGTGTCCGACCAGATCGTCGGGATGCGCGGGCACACCGCGTTCGGCGAAGTAATCAGGACTGGCGCAGACCACCCGCCGCACCTCTCCGACCCGGAGCGCGATCAGGCTGCTGTCCGGCAATGCGCCGATCCGCACCGCAAGATCGACATGCTCGTCGAGCAGATTCAACGCGCGATCACCCAGCACCAGGCGCACGTGGACATCGGGGTACTGGCGCAGGAAATCGGTGACCAGCGGCAACACGTGCATGCGACCGAACACGACCGGCGCGGTGATCACCAGTTCGCCGCGCGGCGCGCTGTATTCACCCGCCGCTTCGCGCTCGGCGTCGCCGACCTCCTCCAGGATGCGTCGGCAGGCGGCGAGATAGGCCAGACCGGCGTCGGTCAGCGCGAGTTGGCGGGTGCTGCGCGTGAGCAGGCGCGTGCCGATATGGGCCTCCAGCTCGGAGAGGCGGCGGCTGACCGTGGCCAACGGCAGGCCCAGCGTGCGGCCCGCAGCGGACAGGCTGCCCTGGTCCACGGCCTCGACAAACACCGTCATCGCCGCGAGGCGGTCCATGATTGTTCCAATATTCGGAAGAGTGATTGCAACTTATCACGCCTAGCAGCCTGTCGGACTTAGCATGATCGCCTCGCGCCTCGCGTGCTCGATTCAGAGAACGCTCCGTCTTGGTACGTACATAGTCTTTATGAGCCGCCGATTTTGCCGGGACGAGTGCTTTTCCGGCGATTTCAGAC
>JANLSB010000211.1:0-1837 GCA_031362125.1 Lysobacterales bacterium
GATGCCTACATGGACTACGGCTCGGGCCAGTTCATCGCACGGCTGAGCGATGACTTCGAAGACGGCTACGTCGCCGCCAGCGATTCACGCCGCGAAGGGCAGGCGGTCGGGTTCTGAACCAGGGCGATCAAGCAGGGGCCGCGGAACCGGCTTTGCCGGGCCGCTGGCGCCGCCCCCTTGAGGGGGAAGCGCCGAAGGCGCTCCGGGGGTGGTTCACTGCAAGTCGGCTTGGCGTTCGATCACGCGCGACGCGATGCCATACGCGATCGCCTCTTCGGCATTCATCCAGTAGTCGCGTTCGATGTCGAACAACACCGTGGCCAGTGGCTTGCCGGTCTGCTTGGCGATGACCTTCGCGATGCGCTCGCGCATGCGGATGATTTCCTTGGCCTGGATCGCGATGTCGGTGGCTTGGCCGCCGGCGCCGCCGGCAGGCTGGTGGATCATGAAGCGCGTGTTCGGCAGGCACACCCGGCGGTCCTTCGGCGGGGCCAGGAAGATGTGCGCGCCGGCACTCGCCACCCAGCCGGTGCCGACAGTGGTGACCGGTGCGCGCACGAAGTTCATCACGTCGTGGATCGCGTCGCCCGATTCCACATGACCGCCGGGCGACGAGATGAGCATCGTGATCGGCGCGTCGGATTCTTCGGCCAGCGCCAGCAGGCGGCGGCAGACCGCGTGCGCGAGCTTGTCGTCGATCTCGCCGAAGACGAGCACGTGGCGGCTCTTGAACGACAGCTGCTCTTCCAGGCGGTCGCCGCTGGGCTTGTTGACTTCGGGCGTTGCGGGTGTGGTCGGCATGGTGATTCGGGCTCGGTGAAAGGTTCGCTGCATTCTTGCCCAAGCCACCGCGCCAGCGGTGGCGGCCGGGTCTTTCAAGGCAACACGACAGCCACGCTGCGCAAGTCGGCCGCGTCGTAACGCACGTCGATCGTCGCGCCCACCTGGAAGCGCGGCAGTTCGACCACCGAGACGATGGCCCGCGTGGTGGCCTTGAACGGCGCGCCGCTGGCCGGCGTGACCTCGAGCTCGAACTCGATCGAGGGGTTGCTGTTGAGCCGCCCGCCGGTGTCGCGCAGCGACAGCACGCGGGCCTTGGCCGCCGTGCCGCTGGCCAACGTGCGCTGGGTGTGGCCGTAGTCGAAACCACCGGCATCGCCGCGCGACGACAACACCTGCCACAGCACGGCGGCCAGCACGGCCACACCGGCCAGCACGATCAGCATCGTCCACATGCGGGGCTTGTTGTTCACGGCCCGAGCAACAACACCTTGACCTGGCTGGGCACGACGCGGCAGCCCGGGCAGTTGGTGCTGTTCTGCAAAGACATGCTGGTCAGCCGCGTGGCGGGCATGCCCATCAGCAGCGTCATGAAAGCGCCGGTGAGGTGGCGCGACGGGCCCATCACCGTGCCCGATGCCACGCCGAGCAACACGCCGGCGTTGTCGCCGTTGGTCATCGGGATGGTGGTGGCCATGTTGTGCGCCGGCGCGCCCATGAACAGGATGGTCGGGCAGTTGGGCACTGCTGTGGGGCCCATCGCGATGTTGGGGTAGGGCACGGGGATCGGCGGGGCCGGTGGCACGGGCGTGAGGCAGACATCCGGGAAGCCGGTGTCCATGCCCATCATCTGCGTGTTGGCGAACATGCGTTGCTGCTCCCGTGCTTCAACCGATGTGGATCTGCCCGCCGTCGACCTTCATCAGCGTCGTGGCGGTGGCGATGACCTCGGAGCCTTGCAGGCTCAGCGACTGGGTCGCGCGCACGTCGAGCGTGGCGACTCGCAGCTGGTCGACGCCTTCGACCGTGCGCGTGCTCTGGCCGGCGAATTGCACCA
>JANLSB010000234.1:0-2563 GCA_031362125.1 Lysobacterales bacterium
GCTGTGCGGAGATGCCGCCGACATCGCCGATCAGCTGCAGACCTGGGTGCAGGCCGGGGCTGCGGATGGCTTCATCGTGATGCCGCCGACGATGCCCGATGGGCTGGTGTCGTTCGTGGATCTGGTGATTCCCGAGCTGCAGCAGCGTGGCGCATTCCGCAAAGACTATGAAGGCTCGACCCTGCGCGAGCACTTCGGGCTGCCGCGGCCGCCGCACCCGGCGGCGCTCGCACGCGGCGGCGCATGAGGCCGGAGATGACCACGCGCACTCGCTCGCATGCCGATACCGGAATCGATGCTGCAGCGGCGCGCGCGCTGTTCGACGCATCGATGGTTGCCGCCGGCGTGGAACCGGTTGCCGATCGCATCAACGGCGTCTACGACAACGTGTTGGAGATGCGCCGTCTGGCGGCGCTGGTGCGTGCGGTCGTCGCCGATGACGTCGAACCTGCCGCGATCTTCGATCCTGCAGTGGTCGCCCGATTACGCTGATGTCCGCGCAGAGGCTCCACGAACTGTCGATCGCCGACGCCGGCCGTGCGCTGCGCAGCGGCAGCGTGAGCGCGACCACGCTGACCGGGGACGCGCTGGCCCGTATCTCCGCACTCGATCCGATCATCGACACGTTTGTAACGCTCGCCGCTGAGCGCGCCCTCGAAGACGCGGACCGCGCCGACCGCGAATTGGCCGCGGGCGTGGATCGCGGGCCGCTGCACGGCATCCCGTATGCGTTGAAGGACATCTACGACGTCGCCGGAATGGCCACCAGTTGCCATTCGCATCTGATGCGCGTCCACGTCGCCGCGCAGGACAGCGCAGTGGTCGCGCGTCTGATCGAAGGCGGCGCGGTCCTGCTGGGCAAACTGGCGACGCACGAGTTCGCGCTGGGCGGCCCCAGTCCGGAATTGCCGTTTCCGCCTGCCCGCAACCCATGGGATCGCGAGCGTTTCACCGGCGGTTCGTCATCGGGCTCCGCCGCGGCGGTCGCGGCGGGCCTGACCCGTCTGACCTTGGGTTCCGACACGTCTGGATCGATTCGCGGGCCCGCGTGCTATTGCGGCGTGGTCGGCTTCAAACCCACCTACGGCCGTGTTTCGCGGCGCGGCGTGTTTCCGTTGTCGTATGCGCTGGATCACTGCGGGCCACTGACCTGGACCGTCGAGGATGCAGCGCTGGCGCTGCAGGTCATCGCCGGCCACGACCCGCAGGACATCGCCAGCAGCGAGCGGCCGGTGCCGGACTATCGCGCGGCGCTGGGCGGCGACCTGCACGGCCTGCGCATCGCGTTCCCGCGCAGCTTCTGGTCGGGCATGGCCGCAACCACCGCGGACGTGCTGGCGAACATGGACAGCGTCGCCGCCCGGCTGACCGCGCTGGGGGCCGACATCGTCGAGGTGGTGCTGCCCGAATTCGAGTGGTTCTCGGCCGTCGGCCGGCTGATCATGACCGTCGAGGGCTACGCCATCCACGAACAGATGCTGCACCGCCGCGGTGCCGAGTACGGTCGCTACACCTATCAGCGGCTGATGCCGGGCGCGGCGATTTCCGCCGCCGACCTCATCCATGCGCAGCGGTTGCGTCTGCAGCTGACGAGAGCGCTGGGGCGCGATGTGTTCGGCCACTGCGACGCGCTGCTGTGTGCGGGCTGTCTGTCGCCGGCGCCGCGGTTGGATGCTTTCCCGCAGGACTGGCCGCCGGGCGATGCCTCCAAGCTGACCATTCCATTCAATGTCACCGGCCATCCGGCGCTGGCGGTGCCGTCGGGGTTCGATCGCGAGGCCATGCCTCTGGGGTTCCAGATCGTCGGTCGCGCCTTCGACGAAGCAACAGTGCTGCGCATCGGCGACGCGTACCAGCGCGCGATGGGCTATCCGGACCGGCGTCCGTCTGCATTCGCGAATCAGGGGGGCGCGTGAGCGGGCTGGCGATCGATACGTATGGCCAGGTCGCTACCTTGGGCGATGGGCCGATGTTGTTGAACCTCTCGTGGACGCTGGACGAGCGCGAATGGCTGTCGGTCGATCTGAAGGCACTGGTCGGCGCGCGTCTGCACGACGAAGTCGCCGCCGGCCTGCACTGGACCCAACAGTACCTGGTCAAGGATCCGTACGGCTGCGAGACACTCGGTGGGGCGGTCGAACGCTGTTTCGGCGTGGCCGGCATCGCCGGGCAGATCAGCAGCGGTGCTGGCGTCAATGCGCTGCTGCACGGACTGGCCAGTCTGCCGCAGCGCGGGGTGGCGATGGCCGATGGCGGCTATCCCGATTATCCGCACTGGCTGTACCGTCGCGATATTCCGGTGTACGCGCTCGACTCGGCCGCGTTCGCGGACGGCCAAGCGTCGAGCACGTCGGCCGACGCTGCGGTGGATCTGTTCTATGTGGAGCGCCCGGCGCTGTTCCCCGCGGCCTGGGATTCGCTGGACGGACTGCGTCGGCTGTGTGCCGCCGCTGCCGATACCGGGGCAATCGTCCTGGTCGACGAGTCCAACGCCAATTACTGCGCGCCGGCCTTCAGTGCGTTGGCGCTGACCGCCGAGTGCGACAACCTGATCGTGTTGCGC
>JANLSB010000285.1:0-1806 GCA_031362125.1 Lysobacterales bacterium
CGCGAAGGCGGTGACCTGCGCAACGTATTCCTTCACTTCGCTCTGGGCATCGAGATATTCGCGCACTTCGCGGTCGCGGCCGGACAATGGGCGAAGACTCGCGTCCCAGTGCGGGTTGGGCAGGCAGCGCGCGTCGAACACGAAATCCGCGTCTGCGGGGACGCCTCGGCGGTAGGCGAAGGACTCGAACAGCAGCGATACCGGTCGGTCGGCAGTGAGGTCCAGTTCCGCGATCACCCGGCGTCGCATCTGGTGGACATTCAGCTCGCTGGTGTCGATGGTGACGTCGGCCAGCGCCCGCAGTGGTTTGAGGATGCGTCGTTCCAGTGCGATCGCATCGGCCAGCGCGAGTCCGAGATGACTCAACGGGTGGCGGCGACGGGTTTCGGCATAGCGCTTGAGCAGGACATCGTCGCTGGCGTCGAAAAACACCAGCTTGGGGTCCAGCCCGAGCGCGCCGGCCTGCGACAGCCACGATGGCAGTTTCGACAGATCGGTGTTGCGATTGCGCACATCGATGCCTACCGCGAGTTTCGGCGGCATGTCGTTCTTGCCGGTGGCGCCGCGCACGAATTCGGCGAGCAGCTCGGCCGGCAGGTTGTCGACGCAGTAGTAGTCGAGATCCTCGAAGGTGTGCAGCGCGATCGATTTTCCGCTGCCGGACATGCCGCTGACGATGATCAGACTGGATTCGTGCGCGTTGGCGGCCAGTGTCGTTGGACTCATGACTCAGCGCGTTCCAGAAAGTGGGAGTGACGGGCCATGAACGCAGCTGCGGGATCGACGCCCTTGATGCGCAGGATGTGCGCGCGTGCCGCAGCTTCCGTGAGTACCGCGAGATTGCGACCGGCCATCACCGGCAGCGTGATCATCGGCACATCAAGATCGAGCAGGCGTCGCGCGCCGAGATCGCCGATCAGACGTTCGTAGCCGTCGGTCTGCGGTGCCTGCTGTTGCTGCGGGCGCGCGAGATGCACGATCAGCCGCAGATATTTGTTCCGCTTCACTGCCGTGTCGCCGAACATGTTGCGTACGTTGAGGATGCCCAGGCCGCGCACTTCCAGCAGGTCTTGCAGGAGGTCGGGGCAGGCGCCATCGAGGACATCGGGCGCGATCTGGGTGAACTCCGGCGCGTCGTCGGCGACCAGGCGATGGCCGCGGGTGACCAGCTCCAGCGCGAGCTCGCTTTTACCAGCGCCGGAATCGCCGGTGATCAGCACGCCGATGGAATAGATCTCCATGAATACGCCGTGCACCGTCAGCCGGGGCGCGAGTTTGCGCGCGAGGTGGTACTGCAGATGGTTGAAGAGCTCATGTCCGCGCCGAGGCGATGCCCACAGCGGCGTGTCCGACTCTTCGGCCGCGGCGCGCAGATCCTCCGGGCAGGCCTGACCTTTGCTGATGACCATCGCCAGCGGGCGGAACTGGATGATCTTCTCGATGGTTTCCCAACGTTGACGCGAATCCAGCGCATCGAGCCAGGCCAGCTCTTCGGTGCCGAGGATCTGCACCTTGTTCGGATAGATGATGTTGAGATAGCCGGCCAGCGACGGCCGGCGCGCCACGGTGTCCACCGCCTCGAGCATGCGGTGTTCGCCGCGTTCGCCCGCGATCCAAAGCAGACAGAGACGTGCATTCGGCAGATCGAACACGTCGCGCGCGCGGATGCTTGCATTCATGGAGAGTGGAACACAGGAAGTGGGAGAGGGCGCCGACGACACGGCAAGGGCCGCGTAGGAGGGGGCGGTGGAGGGGGTCAACCCCCGGACGAAAAACCCAAGGCGGCCCGGTGGGCGCGGCGTTAGC
>JANLSB010000309.1:0-3107 GCA_031362125.1 Lysobacterales bacterium
ACAAGGGCCACGTCTACGACAAATTCCGCGACCGGGCGATGTTTCCGATCCACGACCGCCGCGGGCGCACCATCGCGTTCGGCGGGCGGGTGCTGGATCCGGAGGATTCGCCGAAGTATCTCAATTCGCCGGAGACCCAACTGTTCCACAAAGGCCGCGAGCTGTACGGCTTGTGGCAGGTGCGGCAGGCGAATTCGAAGATCGAACGGCTGATCGTGGTCGAAGGCTATATGGACGTGATCGCGCTGTTCCAGCACGGCATCACCCAGGCCGTCGCGACGCTCGGCACCGCGACCACGCCCGACCACGCCGAACTGCTGTTCCGCAACGCGCCCGACGTGTATTTCTGTTTTGACGGCGACGCCGCCGGCCGCCGCGCCGCGAGCAAGGCGATGGAGTCGGTACTGCCGCGCATGAAGGACGGGCGGCAGGCGTTCTTCCTCTTCCTGCCCGACGGTGAAGACCCGGACACTCTGGTGCGCAGCGAAGGCAGCGTCGGTTTCGATCTGCGCCTGCGCGACGCGACGCCGCTGTCGACGTTCTTCTTCGACGAACTGGGCAAGGACGTGAACCTCGGCACGCTCGACGGCAAGGCGCGCATGGCCGAGCGTGCGAAACCGCTGCTCGCGCAGATTCCCGACGGCGCTTTCGGCGATCTCATGCGCCAGCGCCTGACTGAACTCACCGGCGTGGGCGCACGCGTCGCCGCACAGGCGCAGCCAACATCGCAGCGCACACGCGCACAGGTCGCGCCCACACAGAAGCGCAGCCTCGTGCGCAGCGCGATCGCGCTGCTGCTGCAGCAACCCTCGCTGGCGCTTTCGCTGGCATCCACCGACACCTTCAGCGCCCTGCGCCAACCCGGCGTATCGCTGCTGGCGGAACTGGTGACGCTGGTTTACGCACGCCCCGACATCACCACCGGCGGCGTGCTCGAACATTTTGCCGACCGCGAAGAAATCGCGGCGCTGCAGAAGCTCGCCTCGCAGGACATGCCCGGCGAAGCATCGCTGTGGCGCGACGAATTCCTCGACGCGATGGCACAGCTCGAAAAGCAGACCCTGCATCAGCGCATCGACGAACTGCAGGCAAAGCAGCGTGAATTCGGTCTCGACGACGACGACAAGGCCGAGATGCGGGCACTGCTACAGAGCAAGCTACAGTCGGGGCGGTGAGTCCCACTGCACCACCAGGCGTTCGCGGCCTGAGCTCGCAGACGTTTCAGCTCGACGCCAACATCGTGCATTCGACGATCAACGCCGCCGGCATAGGCTTCGTGCGGGTCTTCAACGGAAACTGACGCGGCACGATCGGCGCCCGTTTTTTGATTACTGGACGCGGCATGAGGAAATGCATGCGAGCAGAGCGTAGCTGTTAAAATCTTCGATCGACTTCTGCCCGAGATCGGAAACAGATGACCCGCCATCCGCTTTGGCCGCCGCAAATGGCCGTGCGTCAGGCTTGAACCACAGCCCCATCCTGGTGCTACGATCGGCCCGGGGCAGACGTTCGAAAGATGCAGGCTTGACGCCATCGTTTCTGCCCGATTCGCTGGAGACGACATCAGAATACGTCGCACGCTTGCCCCTTGAGATCGAGAATCATCATTCACCCATCAGCACGGAGGCCATATGCCCGACAAATCCATTTTCGCGCTGCCTGATATCCATTCGGACGCGGCCGCTCGATTGAAGGCTCAAGACTTGCTGTCGGATGGACAGATAAAAGTGTTTTACATCGAATGGGCAAAGCCCATCGAGCCCGACAACCTCGGCAGGACATTCGCGGATCTTGCCCCTGGCGATGCCAAGCCGACTCTCCGTGACCTGACGGCATTGGCCATCAGCAAAGGCATACCGGTCGTCCCCTGCGATCTCGCGCCGGAAGAGGTGCTGAAATCGCTCGACAAAAAATCTCCGGATTACGCCCCGCATGGCCAACACTCGCTGTACCAACCGTGGGGACAGGCCGTTCGGGACGAACATGCAGCCAAGGTCATCGCCGAGGATATCCGCGGCAGGGGTAATGGAACCGTTGCGCTACTGATGTACGGCTCGGATCATTTCAAACCGAGAATGGATGAGGGCGTCATGCTTTCGCCTCCTCTGGATACGCTGATCCGGGCAGCAAAGACAGCCGATGTGTACATGCTCAAGCCGACGCTTGGCCCGGCGCAAAGTAGCGAGCCGGCTCAGCCGGAAACTGCGGATAAGAATCAGCCCTCGCATCGCAGGATGTAAGCCGCTCGACGCGTTCGGCCGCCGCCTCAGGCACCGTCGATTGCCATGGCCAAATGCGCCGGCGGCCGAGAAGGGCATCGCGACAACTGGCCACTGCATTCTTTTGTGGCGATATGGGCAGTTCACCGTCGTCGGGCATGACTTTCGGCCACGTCGTGATCGGGCGACAACAGCTATGCTCAAAGGCTGTCTTCTGCCGGGAACCCGCCCATGTTGCGCCGCCACACAATCGCCACCGCCCTGATCGGCTTCGCCTGCACCCTGCCCGCTTTCGCACAGACCGCCGAGGTCAAGCGTGAGGCCGTTGTCCGTGAAGAACAGGGCAGCCGCATCAGCGAAAACATTCCGGCCATTCCGCAGGAACTGATGGATCGCCTCAATCGCTACCAGAACACCCGCGGCGCCGGTGTCGCTGGCTGGACGAAAAACGGCTGCCTGCTGATCAGCACTCGCTTCGCCGAAACCAGCCAGGCGCACCGCGTCTGCCAGCCGATGGGCATGCGCGAACAGCTGACCTTCTATCCCGAGCCGGTCGGCAGCATCTCGCCGGTGCCGGTCAAGGCGGCGCAGGATGGCTTCGTGTTCTCGAAGGACAAGGGCGGCGACGAATTTTCGCAGCTGTACTGGTTCGACCACGCGACGCGCGACGTGACCCTGCTGACCGACGGCAAGCGCACCCAGAACTCCGGCGGCCTGTTCTCGCACGACGGCAGACGGCTCGCGTATCGCAGCACCGCGCGCAACGGCACCGATACCGATGTCTGGGTGCGCGATGTCGTCACAGGCCAAGCACGCGCGGTCGTCACTGCGGGCGGCAGTTGGAACGCGCTGGATTTCTCGCCGGACGGCAAGGCCTTGTTGGTGATG
>JANLSB010000341.1:0-2386 GCA_031362125.1 Lysobacterales bacterium
CACAAAGACTCCGATCGGGTCGCCGGCAGGATATCGAAAGACTCCTGACAAAGACTCCTGACGTCCACGCATGCGACGAAACAATGGCTGTATCGTCTTTGCATGATACCCAACCCGGATTGTTGTCTGGGCAGGCCCATGTGTGGCTGGCGTGGACGGATGCCTGTGGGGCGGCAGGGCAGCTTGCCGCGTACCGGCAGCTGTTGAATGAACAGGAGATTGAACAGCTCGAGCGTTTGGCGTTCGATCACCTCAAGAACGAGTATCTCGTCACCCGGGCGCTTTGCCGCACGACGCTATCGCGTTATTCGCCGCTGCACCCGGCCGAATGGCTGTTTCGCAGCAATGGGCATGGACGCCCCGAGATCGCCCTTGAAAGCTTGTCATCGAATCTGCGCTTCAATTTGTCGAATACGCGTGATCTGGTCGCTTGTATCGTGGCGCTTGACGTGGATGTAGGGATCGATGTGGAAGAGGTGGGCCGACACCGCCATTGGTTGGAGATTGCCGAACGCTTCTTTTCGAAATACGAGATTGCCGCGCTAAAAGCGCTTCCAGAATCCGATCGGAGGGAACTGTTTGTTGAATTGTGGACATTGAAGGAGTCCTACATCAAAGCGCGGGGACTGGGACTGTCGATTCCGCTGGAGCAGTTCTCTTTTCGGCGCGATCATGGAGAAATCCGGATCGCGTTCGACGATCGGCTGAAAGATGAACCCGCTCACTGGCAATTCCTGTCGCGTGATATCGGTCATTCGCACCGCATGGCGGTTGCGATACATCGCAAGAACGAAGCCGACTTTTCTGTCCTGTTCAATGAAGTGGTGCCTTTGCAACGGTTCCGTTGAATCGAAGCGCATCGGCCATCATTGAAACCATCTCGAAGGCATCATGGCATGGGTCCAGTCGGCCAGAGAATTGACTGGCGGGTGCGCTGATTCGCCTGTCCCAGCATCGCCTATTGGCAAAAGAACAGGAAATGGACGCAGATACTCCGTCGGGCGGCGACCTCCCAGATCACCGCCCACGTGGTTTCGATCAGTCTTCTTCATGCCTGGGTTTGTAGGCATCGATCAGTCTGCTCTGCACCTGCGACGGCACCGGTTCGTAGTGGCTGAAATCGAGCGAGTAGCGGCCGCGACCGGCGGTGACCGACTTCAACTCGGCGGCGTAACCTTCGAGTTCCGATAGTGGCACCTGTGCCTTCACCAGTATCTCGCCACCGCGCACCGAATCGGTTCCATTGATGCGGGCGCGTTTCGACGAGAGTCCGCCGCTGATATCGCCCATGTGCGACTCCGGCGCTGCGACTTCCAGATCGACGATGGGCTCGAGCACCTGTGGTCGCGCTTTCGCGATCGCGTCGAGAAAGGCCTTCTTGCCAGCGGCCACGAAGGCGACTTCCTTGCTGTCGACCGGATGATGCTTGCCGTCGTAGACGATCACCCGCACGTCCTGGATCGGATAGCCGGCGACCGCGCCGCTGGCGAGGACCTGGCGGACGCCTTTCTCCACGGCGGGCATGAATTGCCCGGGAATCGTGCCGCCCTTCACTTCATCCTTGAATTCGAATCCGCCGCCGCGCGGCAGCGGTTCGATGCGCAGGAACACTTCGCCGAACTGCCCGGCGCCACCGGTCTGCTTTTTGTGACGATGATGGCCTTCGGCGTTCGCACCGACGGTTTCGCGATAGGCGATACGCGGCGGGCGGCTGGTCACTTCCACGCCGTAGCGGTCCTTGAGCCGCTGCAGGTTGATCCGAAGGTGCAGGTCGGACAGACCGCGGACGACGGTCTCGTTGGTCTCGATCTCATGCTCGACGTGAAAGCACGGGTCTTCTTCAGCCAGTTTGTGCAGCGCGATCGACAGCTTCTGTTCCTGACCTTTGCTTGCCGCCAGTACCGCAAGGCCGAACATCGGCTTCGGAAAATCCAGCGGTGCGAGATGGATCTGGTCCTCGTCGTGGCTGTCGTGCAGAACCGCGTCGAAGTGCAGTTCGTCGATCTTGGCGACTGCGGCGATGTCCCCGGGGATCGCCTGCGCGATCTCGACGTGATCCTTGCCCTTCATCTTGAACAGATGCGCGACCTTGAACGGTTTCTTGCCGTCGTCGACGAACAGCTGGATGTCTTTCTTCACCGTGCCCTGGTAGACGCGGAAGATGCCGAGTTTGCCGACGAACGGGTCGTTGACGACCTTGAACACATCGGCGATGACGTGCGCGGAGGCGTCGGGTCTGGATTCGATAGCCATCGCCGCATCACCTGCGCCCTTCACGAACGACGGTGGATTGGCTTCGCCCGGGTGCGGGAACAGTTTTTCGGCGACATCCAGCAGTTCCTTCACGCCGGCACCGGTGCGCGCGGACACGAAGCACACCGGCACG
>JANLSB010000745.1:0-2183 GCA_031362125.1 Lysobacterales bacterium
GGCGGGCCCTGGCC
Organism: Lysobacterales bacterium; assembly: GCA_031362125.1. Classification (GTDB taxonomy): domain Bacteria; phylum Pseudomonadota; class Gammaproteobacteria; order Xanthomonadales; family Xanthomonadaceae; genus Lysobacter_I. The sequence continues at coordinate 15 of JANLSB010000745.1, forward strand.
CGCCGCGATGAGCGATTCGATCCACCATCAATCACCATGACTTTTTCGCCACGTGCGCGACGCAATTGGAAACACCGCAATGGCGGGCCAGGGCCCGCCCTACGCGTCGGGTTGCGGGTTACAGCGCGAACTGGTCCGTCGCCCGCACCAGCGCATCCACATTCTCCGGCTCATAGGCCGAATGGCCAGATGCCGGCGAGATATGCAACTGCGCTTTCGGCCACGCTTTGTGCAGGTCCCAGGCGTTCTGGATCGGGCAGACCACGTCGTAGCGCCCGTGGACGATCACGCCGGGGATATCGGCGATTTTGTGGGCATCACGCAGCAGTTGGTCTTCCACCTCGAAGAAACCGCCGTTGACGAAGTAGTGGTTCTCGATGCGCGCGAAGGCAAGCGCGAACGCGGGGTCTTCATGGCCTTTTACGAAATCCTCGTCGACGTGCAGAAAGCTGGTCGCGCCCTCCCACGTGCTCCACGCGCGCGCGGCGGCAAGGCGCGTCGCTTCATTGTCGCTAGTCAGGCGGCGGTGGAATGCGGAGATCAAATCGTGGCGTTCGACGGGTGGAATTGCGGCGAGGTAATGGTCCCAAGCATCGGGGAACAACCGCGAGGCGCCTTCCTGATAGAACCATTCCAGCTCCCAGCGCCGCAGCATGAAGATGCCGCGCAGTACCAGCTCGGTAACGCGCTGCGGATGGGCCTCGGCGTAAGCCAGCGCCAGCGTGGAGCCCCACGACCCGCCGAATACCTGCCAGCGTTCGATGCCGAGTTTTTCGCGCAGCGTTTCGATATCGGCGACCAGCGTCCATGTGGTGTTGTCGACCAGATCCGCATGCGGCGTCGAGCGCCCGCTGCCGCGCTGATCGAACAGCACGATGCGGTACTTCGCCGGGTCGTGGAAGCGGCGCATCTTCGGGCTGCAACCGGCGCCGGGACCGCCGTGCAGCATCACCACCGGCTTGCCGTTCGGGTTGCCGCACTGCTCGAAATAGATCGCATGGCGGTCGTCGACGCGCAGCGTGCCGCTGTCGAACGGTTCGATGTCTGGGTAGAACGTACGCATGCGGGTACCTGGCTCGATTCGGGGGATGATCTGGGTCAACGCGATGAAACGGTTGCGAGCTACGAATTCTAGCTTAAGCCTCCAGGCTGCCAGCAGCCGGAAGTCACGCGCTCGCGGTCTTCCAGATCTCGATGGGTCTGGACGGTATCGAAGCAGGCAATCTCGAACAGCGCGCGCACCGCCTCGCCCTGGTCCCAACCGTGCTCCAACAGCAGCCAGCCGCCGCAGCGCAGATGCGCGGGAGCATCGCGAACAATGATGCGGATCGCATCCAGACCGTCGCGCCCCGACGACAGCGCGGGCTCGGGCTCGTAGCGCAGCGCGTCCAGATGCGGATCGCCGACGGCGATGTAAGGCGGGTTGCTGGCGATCAGATCGAAGCGCTCGCCGGCCAGCGGCTGCAGCCAATCGCCCTGGCGGAATTCAACGTTGTCCAGATGCAGCGCGTGCGCGTTGGCGCGTGCGACCGTAAGCGCGCCCTCGCTCACATCGACCGCGGCCACCTGCGCCAGCGGACGTTCGTACGCAAGCGCCAGTGCGATCGCGCCGCTTCCGGTACCCAGATCGGCGATGCGCAAGGCGGCGTCGGTGGGTGCGTGCTGCAGCGCCCGCTCGACCAGCAATTCGGTCTCCGGGCGTGGAATCAGCGTTTGCGGCGAGACCAACAGATCGAACGACCAGAACCCGCGATGGCCGGTCAAATAGGCCACCGGCTCACCCCGCGCACAGCGCTCGAGCAACGCTTCAAAACGATGCAGCGCGCCCTTGTCCACCGCTTCATCGCCATGCGAGAACAGCCACGCGGGCGAACATTCGAGCACATGCGCCAGCAGCGTGCGGGCGTCGGCGCTGTCGATCCGTTCACCTGCATCGCGCAGGAGTGCATCCAGCCGGGGACGTGCGGTCGTATTCATGTTCGATATCGTAGCCGCTGGCGCGGTGGCGCTCCCCTTTTCCTTTCCGCGACTCAGCGCGACTCAGGACACCCATGCTTCGTTCGTTTCGATTCACCGCACTGGCCGCCCCGTGGCTCGCCTGTCTGCTCGCAGGCTGTCAAAGCGTCGGATTCGGTATCGCCAATCTCGGCATGCCCGCACCCGCCGCCA
>JANLSB010000369.1:0-11702 GCA_031362125.1 Lysobacterales bacterium
CGCTGGGGATGCAGGCGGACATCGATGCTGGACGCGTGCAGCTCGATGCGCTGCAGCGCGCCAATGTCCTGTTGGAAGTCGCGTGGTACGAAGCGCACGACGGCGATCCGCAGCGCAGCGCCGAGGCCGCCGCGCGATTGCGCCGACGCCTGCGCGAGTTGACGCCGGCCGACCGGCTATTTTTCCGCGATGCGCTGCGGCGCTTGCCGGAGACGGTTGGCTGAGTGGTGCGTGATCCGCGCTTTTCGTAGGAGCGACGGAAGTCGCGACCGGTTGCCGAAAGGGGCTCGGCTGCGCATCGCGACTCCCGTCGCTCTTACAGGAGAGATGCCAGCCTTTTCCTGAATCCCGAACACCGGCCGTTCGCGTTAAGCTGCCCGACATCCCTTCGGCCGAAGACTGACGCGCATATGCGAACCCTGATCCTGCTCCGCCACGCCCATGCCGAACCCGTCAGCGACGGGCAAGCGGATGTCGATCGCGCGCTGTCTGCGGAGGGTCTGGCCGAGGCGGAGGCCGCTGGACGCTGGTTGGCCGGGCAGGGACTCGCTGCCGATCGCGTGCTGTGCTCCCCCGCGCGGCGCACGCGCGAAACGCTGGAGGCGGTGCTCGGCAGCATCGGTTTCGTCGAGCAGCGCCTGGTCGACGGCATTTATGAGGCCACGGCGGGTGCGCTGGCCGAGCTGGTCGACCAGCATCACGATGTCGACCGGCTGATGCTGGTAGGCCACAACCCGAGCCTGGAACGCCTCGCCGCATTGATGCACAGCGGCCAGTCCGGCGATTACCGTGGCATGCCGCCGGGCAGCGTGATGGTGTTGGACTTCCCGGCAGATGCCGCCGTTGAACCCGGCGTTGCCAGTCTCTCCGCATTCTGGTGGCCGTGAGTTTTGCGTCGACTTCCGTTGCTCTGCTCGTTTGTGCGCTGGCTGCCGCAACGAGTTCCCATGCGTACGCGACCGAGATCGATACCCAGAACACCCGGATCGGTTTCACCCTGAAGACGCGCTGGGGCCAAGTGCTGCGTGGCCGCTTTCCGCACTACAGCGGTCGCATCGAAACGCTTGAAGATGGCCGCTACCGGGTGCGTTTGCTGTTGTCGGCGAAGGATGTCGAGATTGTCGATCATCCCAGCTATACCGGGATGACCCGGGGGCGCGGATTTTTCGAGGCCGACCGTTTTCCCGAGGTCGAATTCGTCTCCGAGCCGTATGCGTCGCCGCTGGTGGCAGACGGCGGCAAGCTCGCCGGCCAGTTGACCATCCGCGATGTGACGCGTCGCGAAACCTTCACTGTCGAGCCCAGCACCTGCACGCGCCCTGCCCGTGACTGCGACGTGGTCGCCAACGGCAGCGTGAGGCGTACAGACTACGGTGTGGACCGTTGGATTTTCGCGGTCTCCGATGCAGTACGGTTCAACCTGCGTCTGCGCCTGCGTCGGGACGGCGAATGAACGCGATGCGCGCGCTGCTGCTTGCCGTGTTCGCGTTGGCCGAGGCTGCATGCGCCACGTTGTCTCCGGCTGAGCTGGCGCGGGTGAATACGCTGGTCGCCGAGGCACGCAGTACCGAGATCACCTGTGACCGTGACGACACCTGCGCGCGGCCGTCGCCGCTGCGAGAGCTTGGCGTACGCGCCGCCGGCGAGGTTGCAGCGTCCACGCCAGTCGATGCGGCACACGCGGACGCATCTGTTTTCAGGACCGCATCCGAGGCGCCACCCGCACCGGCTGTGACTGCTGCAGGAAACAGCGCGCCACAGCACTACGCGTTGATTCTCGACTACGGCCAGGACGCGCTGCTCGCGCGGCTGGACCTGATCCGTGGCGCGACCCGCAGCATCGATGTGCAAACCTACATTTTCGACGAAGACGATGCCGGACATCTGATTCTTGACGAATTGCTCACTGCGGCGCGCCGCGGCGTGAAGGTGCGGCTGCTCATCGACCAGCTCGCCGCGCTGCGGCGCGTCGATACCCTTGCGGCATTGGCCGGCGCCCATGTCAATTTCGATATCCGCATCTACAACCCGGTCCTGGGCCGTGCCCGGATCAGTTATCCGATGTACGCGCTGGCCTCCGCCTGCTGCTGGCGTCGGCTCAATCAGCGCATGCACAACAAACTGATGGTGGTGGACGGTCTGGTCGCGATCACCGGCGGGCGCAACTATCAGGACGATTATTACGACTGGAACACGCGTTACAACTTCCGCGACCGCGACATTCTCGTCGCCGGCCCGGCCATCGCCGAGATGGCCGCGCATTTCGAAACGTTCTGGACAGCGCCGCTGAGCACGCCACCGATACGGCTCCGGGATGTCGGCCGGCTGGTGCTGCGTCAGGGTGTGCCCGCAGTGGATCACCCGACGCCCGAGCAACCGCGGCGGATCGAACTCATCGGCCGCGATGCCGACGATGCCGCGCTGGTGCGCAGCCGTCTGGTCGATGCGGCGATACCGGTGCACAGCCTGCGCTACATCGGCGACCCGCCCGACAAACACCAGGCAACGGTGTCGGGTGGCGGTACTGCGTCGCAGTTGCTGCACGACTTGATCGTTTCCGCCGAAGACCGCGTACTGCTGCAGACGCCGTATCTGGTGCTGTCCAAGCCGGCGCAGCGCATGTTCAGCGATCTGCAGGCACGCCCATCGCCGCCGCGCGTGGTGGTATCCACCAACAGTCTTGCCGCCACTGATGCCTTCATTCCCTATGCGCTGTCGTACAAGTACAAGCGCCGCTACCTGCGCGACTTCAAATTCGAGATATACGAGTTCAAGCCATTTCCGCAGGACGCGCCGATCGATGTCGAGGCCACCGGAACCGTTGGTGTGGAATGGCACGAGGACGGCACTGCGCTGGTGCTTGGCTCGGGTTCGTTCGGCGGAAGCGGCAGCCGTTCGCCGGACCGGCCTACGCCGCTGGCGCGCGAATACTCGGCCTTGCGCTATTCCAAGCGCGGCGCCAACGAACGCGTGCCGTTGAAGCGCGGCGGCGTGCGTTTCGGCCTGCATGCGAAGTCGCTGGTGATCGACGAGCGGGTCGCGGTGATCGGTACCCACAACTTCGATCCCCGCGGCGAAACCTACAACACCGAATCGATGATGGTCATCGAAGACCCGGTGTTCGCGCGGATGCTGGCCGCGAGCATCGAACGCGACACTTTGCCCGCGAACGCCTGGATGATCGCGCGCCGCGACAAACCGCCCGTGTTCTCCGGCCTGGAGTATTCACTGGCGAAAATCTCCGAACTGCTGCCGCTGTTCGATTTCTGGCCGGTGCGCTACGCCACCAGCTACGAATTCAAGCCCGGGCCGGATTGCCCGGAGCCGATCTCCCCGCGCGACCCGCATTTCCGCCTTTGCTATGAGCCGGTGGGAGACTTCCCCGAAGTGGCCCCGATGATCCGCCCGTTGACCCGGATCTTTACCGCTTTCGGCGCCGGGCTCGCCCCGATCTTGTAGATCGGACTCAAGCCCGACATCGCGGACTGCCCGATCGCCACGTGTATCGGGCGAAATCGCTTCGACCATGGCCTCACGCGCCCTCAAACGCCGCAATGGCGTCTGGAAACTCTGCGCGACGGCCGATTTCGACACTTTTCCTGCGCAAATCCAGCCTCGAACCGCGCAATCAAGGCCTGTCGACGGCCTGACCACTGACCGTTCGTCAGTTAGGAAATTTCGGAAAATCAATAAAATCAACATGTTGAGCATATGGCGAGGGTTGGGTGACTTCCGGCACATCTGTTTTAGTCGATAGGTGTTGTACTTTACCAACACACCAATTCACACCAACTCAGGAACGCCACCATGAACACCCAGACCCATACCACCGAATCCAAAGCCCGCAACAACGACAACGTTGTCGCCATCGCCACCAAGGCCCGCCGCAGCTATCGCGAGCGCAGTTTCGGCATCGGTTACGGCAGCAGCAGCGGCTACGGCCTCGACAAGCGCTACACCACCGACTGGGGCCAGATTCGTTTCCGCTGCGGCTGACACCGTTACATCTCTCGCAGCTTCCGACAACACCCGTTCGTCATTCCCCCGCACTTTTCAAGGTCCTGCTCATGAACGCCACGCACACCCATGCCACGCTCGCCCCGCGCACGCCGGTTGCCGTGCCGTCGCGCGTCGAGTTCGCCTCCCAATCCACCCACACGCCCAGCCGCTATCGCGATCGCGATTTTGGCGTCGGCTACGGTTCCAGCAGCGGCTACGCGCTGGACAAGCGTTACACCAGCGACTGGGCCCAAGCCCCCTTCCGCTTCCGCTGAGCCGTTTCCGCGACCCTCCCCTGTTCCCTTGAGTCCCCAGGAGTCTCGGCCGCAGCGATGCATGTCTCTCTCCCCATGCATCGCTGCGCCGGGCCGCCGAACCGGCCGTCTCGGGTATCCTGATGCGGTGACCACGCCCGCATCCCCTGCGCCGCGCCTTTTTCGCGGCAACAGCAGCCTAGACGACCTCAACGCACTTTCCCGCGATACCGCGATGGTGGCGTTGGGTATCGTCTTCACCGAGATCGGTCCGGATTTTCTCGGCGCCACCATGCCGGTGGATGCCCGCACCCGACAGCCATACGGTTTACTGCACGGCGGCGCCTCGGTCTTGCTGGCCGAAACGCTGGGCAGCACCGCCGCCAATCTCTGTACCGAGCCCGGAGAAATCTGCGTCGGCATCGAGATCAACGCAAACCACCTCGCCGCCGTGCGTGATGGCCTGGTGACCGGCACAGCGCGGCCGCTCCATGTCGGCCGTCGCACCCAGGTCTGGGAGATCCGGATCGAAGACGACCTCGGCCGGCTTGTTTGCGTCTCGCGGCTGACCCTTGCCGTCATCGTCCGACGCGGCTGACCCGTCATCGTATGCAAAGCTCTAATCCACCTCGGTATGGTGGTCCGATGACCGGAGCTCCCTCCAACGCGCGCGTCGCCCGATGGCTGCGCTATTCCATCCGTACGCCGATGCTGGTGTGGCACGCGCTGGTGCATCTGCCCATCACCCTGATCCTGATGTCGCCGCCGTTCGGCGGTATCCGTATTGGCGGCGACCGTCTCGGCCATCGCATGGTGCGCTGGTGGCAGGGCGGACTGATGCGGGTGTTCGGTTTCCGCATGCGATGTATCGGCACGCCGCTGCCGGGCGCGGTGATGTTTGTCGCCAATCACGTCAGCTGGATCGATATCACCGCCCTGCACAGCTACCGGATGATGGGCTTCGTCGCCAAACGCGAGATCGCCGGCTGGCCGGTGGTCGGCTGGCTTGCGACCATGGGCGAAACCATCTACCACCAGCGCGGCAGCCAGGAATCCCTCGGAGGCGTGTTGCACGAAATGCTGGCGCGGTTGCGCGACGGCCGCGCGGTCGGGGTCTTTCCCGAAGGCCGCACTCGTGGCGGCGATGCCATCGGCCCGTTTCACGCGCGTATTTTTCTGGCCGCAGTGGAAGCTGAAGTGCCGGTGCAACCGGTGGCGCTGCGCTACGGCGACGGCGCATCGCGTCAGACCGTCGTGGCATTCGGTCCGACCGAAAGTTTCGCGGCCAACCTGCTGCGACTGCTCGGAGAACCCGGCTGCCGCGCCGAGGTGGTGTTTCTCGAACCGATTCTTCCCGGCGATGCAGAAGGCCGCCGTCGTCTTGCCGACACCGCAAGGACGCGGATCCTGGAGGCGATGGGGCAGTGATGTCGGCGGTCTCATCACGGCTGGCGTCGGCGCCGAGCCGCTTGAACGACATCGTGCCGCAGGTGCCCGACCGATGACCCGCCCCCGCGACCGCACCGCCGAACGTCTGGCGATCGGCATCCTGATGCTGTTCCTGATCGGCTACGGGTGGTTCGATCTGTGGCAGGGCAGCATTGCGGTTAAAGGTCGCAGCGGCCATGTGAGCGATGCCGATGGGGGCATCGGTCTGGCCATCGCCGCCGGTGCCTTCCTCTTCGCCGCGTTGATGTCGCCGCTACTCGCGCGGAGTTTCCGACTGCGCCGCGCAGGTGTCGTGCTGCTGCTCGGCGCGATCCTGCTGCCGCCATTGGCGTATGTTCTGACCGGATGAGGACCTCTCCGTCCACCTATGAGCCGCCGCTGTGGCTGCGCAGCCCGCATCTGCAGTCGCTGATCGCGACCAGCCCGATGCGCCGCGCACGCGGCGCGTTCCTGCTGCGTCGCAGCGGTGCGGTCAGCAAGCCCTATATCGTCGACGGCGGCGATGGCGTGCGTCTGGAAGGCGTGCACAGCCGGTTGCGTGGCGTTGAACCGCGCGGCCTGGCGCTGCTGCTGCACGGCTGGGAAGGCAGCGCCGAATCCAGCTATATGCGGCTGACCGCCGCGCATCTGCTGGGCGCCGGCTTCGAAGTGTTCCGGCTCAATTTCCGCGATCACGGCGATACCCATCATCTCAATCAGGCGTTGTTCCACTCGAACCGCATCGATGAAGTGGTCAACGCTGCGGTGGATGTCGCCAACCGTTTTCTGACCGGGTCTTCGCGGCCGATGGTGGTCGCCGGTTATTCGCTGGGCGGCAATTTCGCGCTGCGGGTGGCCATGCATGCGCGCGCGGCCGGGCTGCCGCTGGCGCGGGTGGCAGCGGTGTGTCCGGTGTTGGACCCCGGCCTGACCATGACCCGCCTGGAGCAGGGAATTCCGGTGTATCTGCGTTATTTCGAACAGAGCTGGCGCGCATCGCTGCGTCGCAAACGCGACCGCTTTCCGCAGTACTACGATTTCGACGACCGCGTGCTCAAGCTGGAAATGCGCGAACTCACGCGCTGGATGGTCGAGCGTCACACTGATTTCGACACACTCGACGATTACTTCAACGGCTATGCGATCGCCGGTGACCGACTCGCCGGGCTGGATGTTCCTGCTGACCTGCTGACCTCCGAAGACGACCCGGTGATTCCGGTCGCGGAATTCCACGCGCTGCAGCTGCCGGATTCGGCTCTGATCGAGATCGCTCGCAGGGGCGGACACTGCGGCTTTCTGCAAAGCGCCAAGCTTGATGGTTACGCCGAGCGCTGGGTCGCGGCGCGGCTGTCTGCGGCATTGGGCGGCTGACCTCCTGCGGCCCGGACAAAGTCGGGCGTTACACTAGGCAGTCCCGGGCCCCGGCCCCGCAGTCACAGACTCCCCATGCAAGAACGAATTTTCGCCGCCCTGCGGCGCGGCGCCAACGCCGAAGCGCTGTCGATGGCCCGCGTGGCCGTCGCCGAAGCGCCTCACGACGCCCGGGCATACGCGCTTTTGGCGCACGCAGAACGCGCCAATGGCGACCAGGCCGCGGCCCAGCATGCGATCGCGCGCGCGGTGCTGCTGGCGCCCGAAGACGCCGACCTGCATTTGCAGCGCGCCGGCTTTCTGCTCGGCGAACACAAACTCGATGAAGCGCAGGCTGCGCTGCTGCGCACCGTCCATCTCGACCCGAACCAGTTCGAAGCCTACATTCTGCAGGCGCAACTGGCGATCGGCCGCGGCGACATCGACGAAGCCGAACGCCTGCAGCGCTCCGCCGCCCGGCTCGCGCCCGATCACGTGTGGGTCAAAACGCTTGAAGGCATGATCGCGCTGCGTCGCGGCGACGGCGCACGCGCGCAGTCGCTGCTGACCCGCGCCGCCGAGCAGATGCCCGACGATCTGCAGGTGCTGTACGCGCTGGGGTTCGCGCATCTCGACCAGCGGCAGTTCGCGTTCGCCGAGCAGGCGTTCCGCAAGATCATCGATCTTTCGCCGGCCATGCATGGTCTGCGCGGGTTGCTGGCCGATGTGCTGCTGCAGCAGCAGCGTCCGGAGGAGGCCCTTGAAGTGCTGCAACCGCTGCTCGACGACCCAAGGACCGCGACACCTGCGCTGAAGCGGATGACCGCCGAGCTGGAAGCGGTGATGGGCCGTCATGAGACGGCGATCCAGCGTCTGCGCGAGGCGTTGGCCGAAGATCCGCGCGACCCGCGCGCATGGTCGCTGGCGACCGAGATCTGGCGCCGCATCGGCGATTTCGCCGATGCCCGCATCACGCTCGACGCCACGCTGGCGAAGTACCCGGAAACGGCACGACTGTGGCAGTTGCGTCTCACGTTCGAGCCCGAAGCGGGCGACGGGGCCAAAGCAGTGGTCGACCGTTGGCTGCTGGCGATGCCTGACGATGTCCTGGCGCTTGAAGCTGCGATGCATCTGCACGAATCGCGCGACGATCGCGAGGCGGTCGACGCACTCGCGCAGCGGATCGTCGAACTCGAGCCCGGACGCACCAGCGCCGAGATGCGCGTGCTCGATCGCATGATCCGCGATCAGCCCGAAGCCGCCATCGCCCACGTCCAGGGGCTGATCGCAAAGGCCGGCAACGATCCGGCCAAGCATGGGCTGTTGCCGTGGTTGGGCTATGCCCAGGATCGTGCCGGCCGGCACGGTGACGCGGCGATGAGCTGGTACGCGTTCAACGCCGGGACAGCTGGCGCGCGCTGGCCGCTGACCATGCCGGGTCCCGCCGGCGGTGTCTGGCCCGACGCGGCCACGGCGGTACCGGGCACGCCGCCAGTGGCATATCTGTGGGGCCTGCCGGGCTCGGGCGTGGAGAAGGTGGCCGCAGTCATCGCCCATGCCGGCTACCCGTTGCGCGCCGACCGTTTCGGTGCGCACGCGCCACGCGACCCGCTCCAGAACCCCGACACCATCGCCGCACTCAACGCCGGTGCGCTGACGCCTGAGCGCATGCTTGCGGAATGGCACGCCGCGTTGCCGGCTCGCGGCGTCCATGACGGCATCATCATCGACTGGCTGCCGTTCTGGGACAACGCACTGCTGAAGATGTTGCGCCCGCTGCAGCCCGAGGCGATCGTGATGATCGCGCTGCGCGACCCGCGCGACATGTTGCTGGAATGGATCGCGTTCGGCAGCGCCATGCCCTATGGCATCGCCTCGCCGACCGACGCTGCATTGTGGATGGCCCGCCAACTGCAGCATGTGGTCTCGCTGCGCAATGGCACGTCGCATAACGACATGCTGCAGCCGCACAAGATCGTCCGTACCGATCACGCGATGGCTGATGTCGAAGCCTTCGCTGCCGAAGTCGGCGGAGGCCTCGGACTCGAGGAAATCCGGGTGCCGCCGGTCGCCGCGCTTGGCCCGCAGCGCTTTGCGTTCGGCCACTGGCGCAAATACGCCAAACCGCTTGCGGAGCCGTTCGCGCTGCTGTCGCAGGTTGCGCAGGCGCTGGGGTATCCGGAACGATAGAGTCGTCCTCAACACAGGAGCATCGCCATGCGGATCATCAGCGACAGTTTTGAACGCGCGCAGCGTATTCCCGCCGAATTCGCCATGGGCACGCCGGATGGCTTCGGCGGCAACCGCAGCCCGCATCTGCGCTGGCAGGACGCACCCGCCGGCACCCGCAGCTTCGCACTGCTGTGCATCGACACCGATGCGCCCACCGACGGCGCGCTGGTCGCGGACGAGGCAACGCCAATCCCGGTCGCACACCCGCGCGGCGATTTCGTGCACTGGGTGCTCGCCGATATTCCCTCCGATGTGCACGAACTCGTTGCTGGCAGCTGCAGCGACAGTGTTACTCAGCGCGGCAAGTCCTCACCAGGTGGCCCCGCTGGCGCGCGACACGGCCTCAACGACTACACCGGCTGGTTTGCCGGCGACGCGCAGATGGATGGCGACTACCTCGGCTACGACGGCCCGTATCCGCCGGCCCACGACCTGCGCCTGCACCGCTATTTCTTCCGCGTGTTCGCGCTGGATGCGGCCCGGCTGAATCTGCCTGCGAAGTTCACGGCCGCGGACGTGTTCCGTGCCATGCACGGGCACGTGCTGGCGGAGGCGGCGACTTACGGCACCTATTCCTTGAACGCGGGCGTGAAGGGCTGAGCGCATTCGCCTCAGACCCGGATCCGACAGCCCCGTGGACGAGCACAATCCCTATCACGCACCGGCCGCGAGGATCGCCGCGGCCATGCCGGACGAGGCTCTGCCGATCGAGCCGGCCGGGCGCTGGCGACGGTTGTTCAATCTGCTGATCGACTATGTCGGTCATTCGATCTTTTCGATCGTGCTCTCGATTCCCTATGTCCTCTACGTCTATCTGGAGGGCGGTGAGGCGGCCGTGACCCGGTTGGAAGAGCCCGATTTGCTGCGCGATTACGCGATCGGCCTGGCCTCGATGCTGGTCTATTGCATCCTCATGGAAGGCTTTTTCGGCTTCACCCTGGGCAAGCTGATCACCGGCACACGGGTGGTGACTGAGGCTGGTGTCAAACCGGGCTGGGGGCAGGTCGTCGGCCGCACGTTCGCGCGCCTGATTCCGTTCGAGCCGTTTTCGCTGCTGTTCTCGAGCCACAGACAGCTTCGTGGCTGGCACGATTCGCTGCCGAAGACGTATGTGGTGCGTAAACGCTGACGCCGCACCCAGACCGGTTTGACCGCCTTCGGCCGCAGACCGGCTTCGCGGGCGAAGCGCATGCCGGCCCATGCCGGGAAAATCTCACGTCGGTGCCTTGAAGATCTCTCAAGATGATCTCCCGGCAAAAAAGCGAGATGAGCTTCACGAAAATGAACGCTTCGCTTGGCTCAGAGTGCCGACTGTCCGGGCACAGGGCATCGTCCGTATGGACGACAGGCCGTCTCCCGACGGTCCATGCCGCCATGGCGTTTCGATTCGACGGGTCGTTTCCGCGACCGGCGCCAGGTCGGTCGGCGACCAAAGCAGCACCTGACCTGACCACCGTGTCACCGCCCACCTAGCCGTTCCAGACAGGATTCCAGAATGTCCCAGCCCGCCAGTTGGATCGCCGACGAGTACGGCGGTTCCTACCTCAACAACCCGCAGCAGCAGAACCGCGATCTGGCCGCCGCGCACGACATGGCGATCCTGATCCAGCGCACGGTGCAGAACAAAGGCGGCGACTACCAGCGCACCGGCGAGCTGATCAACGAGACCCTCAACGAGCTGCGCGGCCGCGCGCCGTTCGGCTTCGTGACGCCCGCCTTCGCGCTGGGCACCACCCAGGTGCTGCTGGATCGCGCCAACCAGATGTCGGGCCCGCAGTTCGTGCAGTACCTGGAGGGCATCAAGGACCGCGACAACCCGCTGTTCTTCTGGCAGCAGAGCACGCTCGACCCGCTGATGGACCAGGTGAAAGACCGCACCCGTGCCCATGTCGAGCAGATCTACGGCAAAAGCACGTTCTCGGTGTTCGAGGGCATGAAGGGCCAGCACGGCCCGCTGGCCTACAGTGCCGGCGCTGCGGATGCGGTGCTGAACGAAGTCGGCGGCGGCGCGCGCGGCATGATTCTGGCGGCATCCAACCCCGTCGAAGCCGGTCGCCAGGTCATCGACATGGGCCGGAACCTGGACCGCATACCGCAGGCCTTGCAGCAGCAGTTCGTCGAAGCGCAGAAGCTGATCGCCGCCAGCGGGCTCGACGACTACCACAAAGGCTATCTCGACGCCCGGACTTTGATGATCGTCCTTGATGTGAAGGACGTGGTCGAGACCGGCATGTCGCTGGCCAATCTGTCGCGAAAGCTCCGCAGCGGCGAAGTCAACACGATCGGCGACGCGATGCGCGCGCTGGACGATGGTCCACAGGCGATGCGGCGGAACGACGGCAATTCGCCGGACAGCCCGGGCAACCCCGGTCGCAGCACGCCGCAGTATCGTGCGCAACTCCTGCCGCACGGTCCCCGCGCCGCTGACGATCGAATCGT
>JANLSB010000148.1:0-10678 GCA_031362125.1 Lysobacterales bacterium
TCGGTCCAGTCGCTGAGCAGCACCACATGATCGCGCTGATAGTCGAAGGGTTCGGGTTCGGCGGCATCGATGATGAGCGCGCCGTACAGGCCGGCCTGTTCCTGGAAGCCGGAATGGCTGTGATACCAGTAGGTGCCGGACTGATGAAGATTGAACCGGTAGCGATACGTATCGCCCGGGCCGATACCGTCGAAGCTCATGCCCGGAACGCCGTCCATGTTCGCCGGCAGCAGAATGCCGTGCCAGTGAATGGACGTTTGCCCGCTGTGGATCGACTTCGGCGACAGCGCATTGCTCACGCACAGCTCGACCGTGGTGCCTTCGCGCCAGCGCAGCGTCGGCGCCGGTATCGAGCCGTTGACCGCCACGCCAAGACGTGTGCGGCCGGTGAAGTTCACGGGCAGTTCGTCGATGACGAGATCGAAATCGGTGCCGGTGAGCACCGGTGCGGGCGCGGCCAGGCCGAATCGCGGCCAGCCGAATGCAGTGACGACGCCGCCGACGGCGAGCCCCTGCACGAAACGACGGCGCGAGACGCCGCTTGAAGAAGAGAAGGACATCGGAACACTCCACGACCGTCATGCGCCGGATGCGCGATGAGGTCGGATCAATGACGGTAGATGCGCGCCATGCGCGCGGCGGCGGCGCCCGTGGGGCGCGAATGATCGCCTAGCCGATGGGAGGTCGAACCGGGTGCGGCAGCGCGGGCGCCGCATGCGCATACGATGGCGCGGCCGTGTACGCGATGCCGGTGGCGGCAGGCAGCAGCATGGTCGAAGGCATCAGCGCCGCCAGACCATGCGCGATGCAGGCGCATTGGCAATGATTGGCGCAGTCGCCGCAGCTTTCGTTGTCGGAAGCGGACGGATGCTGTGGCATGCTGCTTTGATGCGCGCTGTCATGAGGCATGCTGTGATCTTGCATGCGGTCGTGCTGCATGGCGCTGTGCGTTTTCGATGCGTCCGCGCCCATGCCTTCGTGACAGGACGATTCGGCAGCGGGCGCTGCAGCCGCGACGGCAGCGTGCGCACAAACCGCATGCACCGACGCCATCGCACCACCGATGCCGTTCGTCACCAGGGCGAGGCTGAGTAGGGCGTGCAACAGGAGCGGGCGAAGGCGCATGACCGAAGTGTACTCCCGGCGTATCCGACCTGCAGCCGTGGCATTCATCATCGCGCAAATCTGCAGCCGCAGCGTCATCGTCGTGCAAGTCGCGGCCACGCCCAGGCCAGCAGCAGCGCCGCCGGCAGCAGCGCGCTGGCGTGCAGGGTCAGCGTCGACAGCGCATGGCCGGCGGGGTCGAAGACCGTCGCGCCGTTCAAGCAGGCGTAGACCGTGCCGACCATCAGCAGTTCGAACGGCCGCGCATTGCGGCACAGCGCGCCGAGGCAAAGCCCCCAGCCCGCAATCGAGACGATCGCGGTCAACGTCGCCAGCGCCGCCAGCGGATCGCTCATCGACAATCGCACGAAGGTGGGCAGGCTCAAAGCGAACAGCATCGTGAAGCCGACCAGGAACCGCGTCGCGAGCAGCCGCAGCAGGATGTCCGGCGCGGTGAACACCAGCGCGCCGGTGCCGTGGTCGCGCTCGCGCAGCACGCCGCGCGCCAACACGTCCAGCGGCAGCAGCCATGCGAACAGCAAGGCGATGCGCATGCCCTCGAGCGGCGCGAACGTCTGTACGCCCAGCACCGCCAGCGCCGCCAGCCACCACCAGAGTGCGCGCTGGCGCAGCGCGAGTTTCAGCTCGGCGACAGTAAGGATGCCCAGCGGCCCGCGCGCGAACGGATCGAGCACGCGATTCAACCATCTCATCGAACGGCCTGCGCCTGACCGTGTTGTCGCCTTCGACAGCCCGCGCGAGGCCGCCCAGTCCAGCAACGGCGCCGCCGCCAGCGTGAGCGCCAGGGCCAGCAGCAGCCACAGCGCGCGGCTGACGACGACTTTTGCGCCGGGCTTCCATGCGGTCCATTCGAAGGGCTCGACGTGTTTCTTGTTGGGCGTGCTGCCGAGATTGAATCCGAATTCCAGCGCAGTGCCGGTCTGCGCTTCGCGCACGCGGCTGAACTCGCGCGCGGCGACCATCATGCCGCTGGGGTCGCTGGTCCAACCTTGCGGGTCGGCATGCTTCTGCCCTTCGTACGGCGCGACTGACAGCGTCAGCATCACCGACCACAGAATGAAAAACAGGACATTGCCTGCCGTGCGGCGCAGCCACGGCACCAGATCGAACCAGATCGCGAACATCGCGGTCAGCGCGAGGCTGGGCAGGCTGAGCAGCAGCAGCGGCTTGAGCAGTTCGATCAGATCGATATGCCGGTCTTCGGCGCGGATCCACTGCGCGGCCAGCGCCACCACAATGCCGACCAGCGCGATCATGCCGAACACCGCCATGTGGCTGGCCCATTTCGCCAGCAGATAGCCGCCGCGGGTCATCGGCGTGGTCACCAGCAGTTGCCAGACGCGGGTTTCGATGTCGCGGGTCAGCGTGCCGCTCACCAGATAGAAGCCCACGAGGTTCAACAGCATGCTGTAGATCAGGCCCAGCGCCATGCCGGCCCAGGCGCTGGAATAACGGCCGCGCGAACCGTCGATCAGAGACAGTGTGGTGTAGCCCGCCTCCTGAGGCGGAAAACACCACCAGGTCGCGAACGCCATCAGACCCAACACCACCCAGAATCGGGGCGTGCGCATGCGTTCGCGCACATCGGCCTGCAGGATCGCGAAGAAGCGCTGGATCGCGTCCATGTCAGTGTGTCTGCACGTTGTGGATGGCCGCATCGTCGGCGGCACGCCCGGTCAGCCAGGTATAGGCATCTTCCAGCTCGGGCATCGCCGGCTGCGCGTCGGCATGCGGGCGTTCGCTGGCGATCACGCGCACGCGGATGCCCTCGGGCCTGCGCAGCGAACCGCAGATCATGAAAGCCTTGCGCACCTCGGTCAACTGCTCCGACGCGATCGTCCATTCCCACACGTGACCCTGCGCCTGCGCGATCAACTGCTCGGGCGTGCCGTGGAAACGCAGTTCGCCCGCGGCCATCACCGCGAGCGACGTCGCGCTGGCTTCGACGTCGGAGACGATGTGCGTGGACAGGATCACCAATCGTTCGCCGGCCAGATCGGTCAGCAGATTGCGGAAGCGCATGCGTTCTTCCGGATCCAGGCCGACCGTGGGTTCGTCCACGATCAGCAGCGACGGATCGTTGAGCAGCGCCTGGGCAATGCCGACCCGCTGACGCATGCCGCCGGAGAACTCACCGAGGCGGCGGTCGGCGGCGTCGCTCAGGCCGACCAGCGACAGGCAGGTATCGATCCGCTCCCGCGCCTTCGCCCCGGACAGGCCTTTCACCGCGGCGAGAAAGCCGAGGAATTCGCGCGCGCTCAGCGCCGGGTACACGCCGAAATCCTGCGGCAGGTAGCCGAGCGTGTTGCGCAGCGCGTTCGGTTTGGCGGCGATGTTCTGACCATTCCAGCTGACCTCACCGCTGGTCGGTCGGGTCATCGTCGCCAGCATCCGCATCAGCGTGGACTTGCCTGCCCCGTTCGGACCCAGCAGGCCCAGGATCCCCGGGCCGAGGTCCAGACTCACGCCCGCAACCGCCTGGTGACCGCCGGAATAGCGGTAACCCACTGATTTCAATGAAAGCGCGCACTGCGACATCACCCCACTCCTGCCCCGGCGATCCGTCGGCGACGAATCTTCAATCCCAGCTGCACAGGTAGTGTAGTTAACTACAACACCTAAGCACATAGGTCGAAAGGCAGGGGGCAGGTTTGGCGGTGAGGTGTCCGGGTGCGTATGCGATAGCGACCCGTCGATAGGGTGCTGCCTTGGCGCACCGTTTTGTAAGCGGACCGTCGAACAGCGAGTCGCGATGGTTCCCTTCTCCCCGCGAGCGGGGAGAAGGTGGCCGAAGGCCGGATGAGGGGCCGCTCTTTGCACGCAGATCCCAACGGCAGCTGCACTTGATCGTTGTTGAGTCGGGAGCCGGGATCAAACTTTCAGCCGCAGCACCGATCGCATAGGGTGCTGCCTTGGCGCACCGTTTGCTTTTGCTTGTTGTTGTGTGGGGCGATAAGCGAACCTGACCCCATTATTCACATCGCTGTCACTCACTTCTTCAAGCCTGCGACGACTTCCGACACGCCAAGCCCCAGTTCGGGCTGAACGCGCACATATTCGCGCTCCTTGCGCGATAGGCTGCGACCGATCTCGATACGCACATCCTCAGCCTCCAGAATGCGCAGGATCCTTGGCATCGCCGAGCCTATGGCGTCCGGCCCATAACCTGCCTCGCGCAAAGCCGCACTCAGAAGGGCTTCTATCTCCATGATGCATCCATCTCTATTCAAGACGCCGCATTGTGCACCAGCAGGTACGTGCGCTGCATGAGATTCATGCCAGGGACACTTGGTTCGCTCCTATCGGATGAAGCGAGGGCCAACCCCGCAAATCGCAAGTTCGAGATCGGAAAATCTCTACAGCATCGGGCGCTGCCCCTTGAGGGTCGCTATTCGCGCCATTGCCGTCGGCTTCGGATCGGAAAAATGAAGGGGTCAGAGTGATTTATCAGATGAAAAATGCGAGCCCTCAGTTCAACTAAATGAACCTGACCCGAATGGCACTTACTTAACGCCAAGTGCCTGATTTTGATCTAAAAAAGCGGGCCGGCCCCGAGTGCTAAGGTGGAGTTGCGAAACATCACCCACAGCACACAGGAGCCGGCCCGTATGCATGCTATTCGTAATGCCCGTGCCCAGCAATCGCGCATGCTCAGTCGTGCCGTACGGACCACAGACGCCAATGCCTTCTTCAATCTGCTGACTGACGACTCGACGCTGGATCAGGTCGAAGTTCAGCTGCCGATGCATCGAGAGCGCTTGTTGCCGCCCACCGAGACTTTGGCGATGTTTTTGGCGCAGGCGTTGAGCGCAGATCGCTCCTGCCAGCATGCCGTCAATCGATTCGTTGCCGGCCGGGTCGCAGGCGGTTTATCCGCCTGCAGCACAGCCACCGGCGCCTATTGCCGAGCGCGCAAACGGTTGCCCGAGGAGATGGTTCGTCACTTGGCTCGCCACACGGGCCGATCAATGACAGCCGCTATGCCTGCGACTTGGACGTGGCGGGGGCAGCCGGTGCGCTTGGTCGATGGGAGCACGGTGTCGATGCCTGACACCGCCGAGAATCAAGCCGTCTATCCGCAGCCGCATACGCAACAGCCTGGGCTTGGATTCCCGTTGTGCCGCGTTCTGGTGCTGATGTGTCTGGGCAGCGGCGCGCTGCTGGATGCAGCCACCAGCCCCTATCATGGCAAGGGCAACGACGAACAGACGCTGCTTCGCGGCCTGCTGGACAACTTGAATACAGGGGAGATTCTGGTTGGCGATGCTTTCTTTGCCAGCTATTTGCTGTTGGCGGAACTCGGGCGACGTGGTGTCGATGGCGTGTTCGAGCAACATGGTGCCAGGCGTCGCAGCACCGACTTCCGACGCGGCCGTCGGCTCGGAGCGCGCGATCATCTGATCGAGATCCAGAAGCCTGTCCAGTGTCCTGCATGGATGACATCAAGCCAGTTCGATGCCATGCCCGATACGCTGACGGTGCGTGAGTTGCGAACTGGCGGCAAGACGCTCGTCACCACATTGTTATGCCCAAAGAAGACTTCCAAAGCTGATCTGAAATCGCTGTATAGGCAACGCTGGCATGTCGAGCTGGATCTGCGCGCTCTGAAAACGACACTTGGCATGGAGCGACTCAGTTGCAAGACGCCTGTGATGGCGATCAAGGAACTTTGGGTCTATCTGCTGGCCTACAACCTGATCCGCCGGATGATGGCGCAGGCAGCGCAGAGCGCACACGTATCGCCGCGATGTCTGAGCTTCAAACATACGCTGCAACTATGGATCGCGTGGCATCAGCAAGGGATTGATCCAGATGACAAAGAGAACGACATTCTGCTGATGGCGCTCATCGCGCAAAGGCGCGTCGGCAATCGACCTGGGCGGATCGAACCTCGCGCCGTTAAACGAAGGCCAAAGCCATATCCATTACTGACCAAACCGCGTGCGGTTGCTCGCGAAGCCGTCAGAGTCCACGGCCACCCGAAAAAGCTTAAGTAAGTGCCATTCGGGTCAGAGTAGTGTTTCATTCGACGTTTCAACAAACCATAAAATCTCATAAGAGGCATTTTTAATGAAAAGCAGCAAATACTACAAGAGCGCCAAGTCAAAGTGGTGGCTCGCGAAGTCGGTGTTGGTGGCATGTCTGATCGCAGCGCCTGTCAGTGCGTTTGCCCAAAATGACAACCGGGTTTATTTCAATGAATCAGTTGACGCAGCCTCATATACATCCGAATCAAATCCGGAAAACGACGACATGGTTCGGGATATGGGAACCAAAGTCGGCTACATCACAAATGGCACAAGCATCACCTTCAAGGAATTCGTTGTTCAGGAAGATAATATTCCGACCAGTTTGACTATCACTTATTCAAGTGCGGGCGCAGGTGGGAAAGTAAAGCTCGTTGCAGATGCCTATAACTCCAGCCGCAAGCTGGGCATTGCTTTAGGCGAGTTCGATTTGCCGTCCACCGGCGGATGGGACACATTCCAAACCGTGACATTCCCCATCTATCGCGACTTCGAGTTCAATTATCTCAGGGGCATTGTTCCTCTTCGGCTGGAGTTCAAAAACCCAAGCGCCTCAAGCTATCTTTTCGATGTGTCCAGCTTCAAAATTTCGAACGCATCTCAAAGCGCGCCATTCACGTATAACAAAAGGATTTCTGCCGCGTTATTCACCACCGAGTCGCATCCTGGCGATGACAGCAGGATTCGCAACATGGGTAACAAGGTCCGTTTCATCACACGCGGTACCCGCATCGTCTTTGAAAACTTTGTCATCCCTAACAATGCCTATAGAAGCAATATTCCAACCAGTATCACCATCACTTACTCAAGCGGTGGCGACGGCGGCTCTGTGAAAGTGGTTTCAGATTCCTACAATTCCAGTCGCACTCGGGGTGTGACGCTGGGTGAGTTTCCGCTGCCGAGTACGGGCGGATGGGATCAATTGTCGACCGTGACATTTCCCATCAATGACAACTTTGAGTTCAACTATCTTAGAGGCGCTGAGCCTCTGAAGCTCGAATTCAATAATCCCGGGAGCGGCGGTTACTTGTTCGACATCATCAGCTTCAAGATCAATAACTAAGCGCCGATACATCGAAGTCGATACGAGTCGATTTTTAATAAAAATACCGGCTTTTTTGGCCGGTATTTTTATTTGGTGACGGTGAGCAGCGGCCAGAACCAATGGCAACAGAATCCAGATCAGTCTTTCCTGATTGCGTCGCGGGCGTACCCGTCGCGAAGTTCTTAGTGCCAGTTCAAAATTTCAACGGGGTAAACCAGAACACCCACTATTCAAGTGGCCAAAACAGGACACCGGTGAACCAGGACACCCACTATTTGCCATTCATCATGAACCAGGACACCCACTATTTTCTATTGAATCCAAGCCTGCATCGGCTCTGCGTAAAACACCCCCGACGTCATGCCCTGTGTACTTGACGTCGGTGCTTGCCGAGCAATGCCCACGCAACATCCTCCCCTGCGGGCAACGGCGTTTCCATCCTCGATCAAACGGGCTGCGCGATCTTCGTCGCGAACCCCAGCCCTTTGACCCACCGCTGACCGATACGCTGAGCGACAGCCATTAGATCGTGCGCCTCGCCGACGACGCGCCAGTAACCCGAGCCAATCGCATTCACCCGCATGGCCCAGCGCTGACTCGTCGGATCTAGGGACTTCAGCACCAGTGGGCCGTCCTTGGGAATCGCGCCGCGCTTGCCCTCTCGCAGTTGCCGCCCGGTCCAGTCGACCAGTTCCAGGTATTCGCCCGCGCGAATCGGCAAGCAGCGCAACAGCGATCCGGATGTCGGCAACAGCGATTGCATCAGCATGGTCGGATCATGTTTGGCGTGATCGATGCGCTGCTGCGCGCTGGTGTGGTCGGAGTCCTCAAGCCGTGTGGTCATTCCGGCGCGGATCGGGTTCAGATCGACGTAGGCCATCGCAGCCAATACGGCGCGCGTATCGCACAGGAGTTGGCACTTGTAGCGACCTTCCCAGAACCGCCCTTTGCAACGATCCTCGGCATTCGCGCGTCTGGCGATCGGTTCGGCCACACAACGCATCAGCCAGGACAGATCGCCAAGCCGCCGGCGCAGTTCGGTCAGATATGGCTCATCTTGAAGAATACGCAGCCGCTTGTGCTCGCGGGCATCATGGCCGTCATTTCGGGGCGGAAAAAGCGTGAGCCAGCGCGTGACGACCGCTTCGTCGTCCCAACTGCTCACATGCGTCGGGTCCATATGCACGACGAGATGAAGGTGGTTGCTCATCACCGCATAGGCGAGCACATCAGCTGCGAAGCAGGAAGCAACCAGCGCGATTCTGTCCTGCACCCAATGTTTGCGGTGCTCGAACGACTGACCGGTGTAATCGTCGATGCCGCACAGGAACGCGCGCCGCACGCAGCGCTGCACGCAGTGGAATGTGCTTGCGGTATCCATCTGAACGAGTTGAGATCGCGGTTGAGCCATGACTGGCATCGTAGAGCGGCGGCATGGGAGCCGCTGTCGGGAAATGACGCGGGTGGCTGTAGGGAATTTCTGGTTTGTGGGTGTCCTTGTTGTTCGTGTGGGTGTCCTTGTTGTTCGCTTTTGTTGTTCGCTTACACTGCCAGAGGTCACGCCGGCCGGGGTTCCTGCACGACGATGACAGCCATCCCTTGACCCGCACCGGCGCAGGTTCCACAGTCGGCTATCCACCTCGTCACAGGACCATGCCATGCGACCGTTCCGCGCTCTCGTCTGTCTGCTCGGGTGTTCGCTGGTGCTGCTCGCGGGCTGTGCAAGCGTCCGCTTTCCGCCCGAGCCGCCCACCGCCGCGTTCAGCGACGGGCTCAGTGGCGATGCGATCTTCGCGCGTACGCTCGCCGCGCACGGCGGCGATCTGCGCCAATATCCGGGCGACATCAACCTGTCCACCGATGGTCGCTGGTTCGCGCTGATCCAGAAGATCCAGCCGCTGGTGAGCGACAGCGCTTTCCGCATCCGCTCGGAGGAACGCTATCGCCCGCGCGACGGCCTGTACGCGGTGACGCATACCGGGCCCGACGGCAGCAAGCATGTGGTGCGCAGCCGCGATGGGCTGGTGGTGTCGTACAACGGCGTGCGCGCAACCGATCCGGCGAAGCTGCGCGCGACCGCGATGACCAACGACGCGTTCCGCATGTTCCATTTCGGGCCGAGCTTCTTTCTCGATCGCGCGTCGACGTGGGTTCGGCTTGCGGATGCCGACGAGAAGGGGCGCGCGTACTACCGATTGCGTACCACCGTGCGCCCGGGCTTTGGCGAGTCGAAAGAAGACGATGTCGTACTGTGGATCGATCGCGACACCTCGCGGCTGTTTCGCATCCATATGAGCCTCAACGGCTTCGAGACCACCGTCGGTGCGCACGTCGACACGACGTTTCTCGCGTATCGCGATGTCGCCGGTTATCTGCTGCCGGTGCGTTTCCACGAACGTGTGCGCGGACCGCTGCGCATCGATGCGCATACGTGGTGGACGACCGGCATCGATACCGATCGAGGTTGGCGCGATGAGGATGTGAATGGCACAGCGTTCGGCGGTGCGGCCGCAATGCCTGCTGCATCGATCGCGCCTTGATCAAGTTCTGGTCGCCGGCATTTTTCAAGATAGTCGTCGTGCATGAATCAATCGCCAGCATGAACTGTAATGATTCGCCTCGCATGACATCCGCTTGCGAGCCATGCGGTCAATGTGCGCCGCAGATCAGCTGAATCGCTCGAGCGACACATCCAGGCGATCGACCCGCCGCCCCAGCCATGCGACGACGAGCAGCCCTTCGGCGGTCAGCAGTGCGACCGCCACCGCTGCGGCGAACGCCAACGCGACTGCGGTTCTGCCGCCCAGCCATTGCGTCGCCAGGAACGCCAGCGCGCTTGCAAGTGCCGCCGGAAGCAGCGCCAGCAGCAGCACCAGCACGTAGCCGGCGAAGAAGATCAGACGCTGCCCCATCATCTCGATGCCGCCGCGGTTTTCTCCGGACGTTCCGACCAGCCAGGCCGGAAACAGCAGCATTCCCGCGAACGGCACGCACAGCATCAGGCCGCACAGCACCGGCGACAACGCGGCTGCGGCGATCAGCATGACGAAGAAATCATCCGTGCCGAAGGGGCCGCCCTGTGCCCATGTCCAGAGCGACAGCCCGCCGATCAGCAATAGCAGCCACTGCATCGCGGTGATGACCGCGACCGGCGTCATCAGTTCGCCGAGCACGATCTGCCGCCCCGGCAACGGGCTGGTCTTGAGTACGTCCAGGTGTTCGAACATCCGACGCAGGCCTTGCTGCGCGAACATCGGCCCCAGCACGAACAGCCAGGCGCTCAGCGAGAGTGCGGCGCCCCCAATCGGGGTCAACGCCGGGCGTGTGTCCGGATGCGCTGCGAGCCAACTCAGGCCGGTCAGGGCCACCCCGCACGCAATCAGCCAGGTGCGCAAACGGTAGAAACTACCAAGCGCGATCAACCCCTTCCAAAGGAATGCTGTTGGGGCGAAACCGGTCGGCGCCAGCGCGAACGGCGCCG
>JANLSB010000379.1:0-6187 GCA_031362125.1 Lysobacterales bacterium
GATTCGTTGAAGACCCTGCTCATCGTGGGGTTTCTGATCCTGATTTTGTGGAATCTCGGTGCCGGCCTGTACTACATGCTGGTCGACAAGGGCAAAACCGAACGCACGGTCAACGCGCTGACCAAACGCATTGCGCTGTCCGTCGCGCTGATCCTGCTGGTGATCCTGGCGATCTTCATGGGCTGGATCCAGCCCCATGGCATCGGCAGCAATCCCGCGCATTGAACACGGTAGAACGATCTTCAGACCGCTGATCGATGGCGGCCCAAAGGCCGCTCTACCAGGATCGTTTCAGACACGAAGGCCGGCGCAATGCCGGCCCTCTTTCTTCCTCGTGCCTGAATCGGCCGAGGAGGATGTTGAAACCGATCGCCGGGCCCTCAGAGCACGTAGACGAACAGGAACAGGCCCAGCCAGACCACGTCCACGAAGTGCCAGTACCAGGCCACCGCTTCGAAAGCGAAATGCTGGTCCTTGGTGAAATGCCCCTTGGCGCAGCGCAGCCACATGATCGCCAGCATGATGGTGCCGAGGGTCACGTGCGCACCGTGGAAGCCGGTCAGCATGAAAAAGGTGGAACCGTAGATGCCGGAACCCAGTGTCAGGTTCAGCTCCTTGTAGGCGTGGATGTACTCCTCTGCCTGGAGGAGCAGGAACGCACAACCCAGCAACACCGTCGCGCCCAGCCACACCAGCAGCATCTTGCGGTGCGCGGCCCTGAGCGCATGGTGCGCCAGGGTCACGGTCACGCCGGAGCTCAGCAGGATCAGGGTATTGGCCAGCGGCAGGCCCCAGGCCGGAATGGTCTGGAAGGTACCGCCGACGCCGGCGGGACCGCTGCTCGGCCAAGCGGCACTGAACGACGGCCACAGCGTGGCGTTGGTCATCGCGCCGTCACCCTCGCCACCCAGCCACGGCAGCGCGAACTGGCGTGCATAGAACAATGCGCCGAAGAACGCGGCGAAGAACATCACTTCGGAGAAGATGAACCAGACCATGCCCATGCGAAAGGACACGTCGACCTGCTTGTTGTAATGACCGGCCAGCGATTCGAGGATCACATCGGCGAACCACTTGAACAGGATCACGAGCAGGCCGGCCATGCCGACGAAGAACACGGGCTTTCCCCAGCCAACGTGGTTCAGCCAGAAAGCGAGCCCGAGCATCGTGGTAAACAGAAACACCGACGCGTAGACCGGCCACTTGCTGCCATGCGGCACGAAGTAGACGTTCGGATCGTGGTGGTCGGCGTGCGCTTGAGCCATGGCGGTCGTCTCGCGGAAAGTCTGGTGAGAAATCTGACTGGAGTCAGTCTGACTGGGATCAGGGCGCGCTGCGCTCCGCTTCGGCCGAAACGCCCGACTTGGGGGCGTTCAACCTGGCGGTGAGCAGATCGTTCTTGAAGAAAGTGTAGGACAAGGTGAGCGTGCGCACGTCTTCCGGAAGATCGGGATCGACGATGAAACGCACCGGCATTTCGCGCGTCTCGCCGGCAGCGAGCGTCTGCGCGGTGAAGCAAAAGCATTCGGTCTTGTTGAAATACTGCGAAGCGCGCGCCGGCGCCACCGAAGGCGTGGCGCTTCCGACGATATCCCGCGTGCTGGTATTGCGCGCGACATACATCGTCTCGTACTGCTCGCCCGGACGCACCTGCATGCTCATCTGCCGTGGCGCGAATTCCCACGGCAGCTTGGAGTTCACGCCGCCGTCGAAGGTCACCGTGACCACGCGGTCGTTGCGGGTCGTCGCCAGCGCGCCGGGGTCTGCAGCACCGCGTTCAAGTCGGATACCGAAGACTTTCTCGCAGGCGATTCGGTACAGCGGAACCAGTGCGAAACTGAAACCGAACGCAGCGATCGACACCGCGACCATGGCGCCGATGCCGAGGCGGCGCGGGCCGTGCGTCTCGCCGCTCATTGTCCCACCGCATTGAGCACGATGAAGCCCAGGTACACCACGAACGCGATGCCGCCCAGCACCAGCGCCGTGCGCCGCGCCGACGCGCGGCGGGCAACCACCGCACTGTCGGCAGCGGGATCGGGGACCATGGGCGATTGCGGAGTCATGTCGGCGGGCCGGATGTGAGCGCGATTAGTGGGTGATGTCGCCGTGAGCCAGATCGCCGTCACGGATCACCGGCGGCGTGGTGAAGGTGTGGTGCGGGGCTGGCGACGGAACCGTCCACTCCAGACCCCTGGCGCCTTCCCATGCCCGCGCTTCGGCCTTGGCGCCATGCTTCAGCGAATGCCACAGCACGAAGAACATGATGAAGGGCGTGGCGAACATGCCGAACGCACCGATCGAACTGATCATGTTCCAGTCGGCGAAGACGACGTTGTAGTCCGGGATGCGGCGCGGCATGCCGGCCAGACCCAGGAAGTGCTGCGGGAAGAACAGCAAGTTGACGAAGATCACCGACCACCAGAAGTGGATCTTGGCGTAGGTCTCGTTGTACATGCGGCCGGTCCACTTCGGCCACCAGTAGTAGACGCCGGCGATGATCCCGAACAGTGCGCCTGTCACCAGCACGTAGTGGAAGTGCGCGACGACGAAGTAGGTATCGTGATACTGGAAGTCCGCCGGCACGATCGCCAGCATCAGACCCGAGAAACCGCCGATGGTGAACAGGATCACGAACGCGATCGCCCACAACATCGGCGATTCGAACGAGATCGAGCCGCGCCACATCGTGGTCACCCAGTTGAACACCTTCACGCCGGTCGGGATGGCGATCAGCATGGTCGCGAACATGAAGTAGATCTCGCCGCCCATCGGCATGCCGACGGTGAACATGTGGTGCGCCCACACGATGAACGAGAGGAAGGCGATCGAGGCGGTCGCGTAGACCATCGCCTGATAGCCGAACAGGGGCTTGCGGCTGAAGGTCGGAATGATTTCAGACACGATCCCGAACGCCGGCAGGATCATGATGTAGACCTCGGGGTGCCCGAAGAACCAGAAGATGTGCTGGAACATCACCGGATCGCCGCCGCCGGCCGCGCTGAAAAAGTGCGTCAGGAAGAACTTGTCGGTCAGCAGCATGGTCACCGCGCCGGCCAGCACCGGCATCACCGCGATCAGCAGGAACGCGGTGATCAGCCACGTCCAGCAGAAGATCGGCATTTTCAGCAGATCGACGCCCGGCGCGCGCATGTTGAGGATGGTGGCGATGATGTTGATCGCGCCCATGATCGAGCTGATGCCCATCATGTGGATGGCGAAGACCGCGAACGAGAGATTGAAGCCGCCCTGCAGCGACAGCGGCGGATAGAGCGTCCAGCCGCCAGCAGGCGCGCCGCCGGGCAGAAAGAAGGTCAGCAGCAGCAGTGCGAACGCGAACGGCATGATCCAGAACGACCAGTTGTTCATGCGCGGCAGGGCCATGTCCGGCGCGCCGATCTGCAGCGGCACCATCCAGTTGGCCAGACCGACGAAGGCCGGCATCACACCGCCGAAGATCATCACCAGCGCGTGCATCGTGGTCATCTGATTGAAGAATTGGGGCTCCACGTGCTGCAGGCCCGGGGTCATCAGTTCGGTACGGATCACCAACGACATACCCGCGCCGATGATGAACATCACGAAGCTGAAGATCAGATAGAGCGTGCCGATGTCCTTGTGATTGGTCGAGAAGAACCAGCGTTCGACGAACCCCTGCTTGTAGCCGTGGTCATCATGCGAATCATGTTCGGTAGTACCGACGTGGGTGGTAGCCATGACTTACCTCTGAAGTGGTGCGATCAACCGGCCGTAGCGGCGGTTGCGGGGGCATTCTGTCCGGCGGCAGCCTGCCCGGTCGCAGGCTCGGCGGCTTCAGCGGCAGGCGCCGCTTCTGCAGGCGTGGTCTCGGCGGGCACCGCTTCAGCGGGCGCGGCCGGTGCCGGTGGCGCATTTTTGGCGCGCTCGACGGCCAGCCATTGGTCGAATTCAGCCTTCGGAACGGCTTTGACAACGATCGGCATGAAGCCGTGGTCCTTGCCGCACAGCTCGGCGCACTGGCCACGGTACACGCCAGGCGTTTTGATCTCGGTCCAAGCCTCGTTGACGATGCCTGGAATCGCATCCTGCTTCCAGCCCAGCGCGGGCACCCACCATGCGTGGATCACATCATCGGCTTTGATCAGGAAGCGGATCTTGGTGTTGGTGGGCAGGACAAGGACGTTGTCCACGTCGAGCAGGTAGTGGGGGTGGTTGGCGTCACGCGCATCGAGCGAACGGTCCTGACGGATCTCATTGCTCTTGCGGTCGAGGCGGCTGGTGAAACTGACCGTATCGCCGGGCTTTTCGCCCGGATACTCATACATCCACAGCCATTGGTAGCCGGTGACCTTGATGGTCATCGCGGCGTCGCGGGTGTCGTACATCTTCATCAGCTTGCTGGTTGCCGGAAAAGCCATCAGCACCAGCAGCGCCACCGGGACCACGGTCCAGATGATCTCGAGCTTGGTGCTGTGGGTGAAGTCCACGTCCGGCTTGGCGCCCTTGGATTTGCGGAATTTGAACATGGCGTAGAACATCGCGCCGAACACGATCACGCCGATCGCCACGCAGATCCAGAGCGCCATCATGTGGGCGTCGTAGGCATTCTGCGAGGACGCAGTCACACCCTTGCCCATGTTCAGCTGCCACCGGTGCGGGTCGGCCGACTGGGCCATCGCCATTGCCGGCATCAGCAGGGTCAGCGACAGCGCCGCCATTGCCCGGCACCCGTTTGTCCAACACGCACGCGCTTGCACCATGGCCCAAAACCCCAGAAGTCGTGACTGACTCAATTATTTAGGTACGAGAAGACCGGGCGGCGGATGCAGGCTTGGGCGCCTTGCAGGCCGCGAATCGGTCCCGGGAAACCCGAGAATGGTAGCCCTTCGCGCCCCGCACCGGCAAGCAAACCTTGCCCGACGCCGTCCCGAAGACCCGGCGATGCGGTACACGGACCCGGGTGGCGGGCACTGTTAGAATTTGCGACCTCTCTGCTCGCCGGACCGTCGTGAACGTGATCGTCAACCAGATCCTGTCCCCCGAGCTGCCGGCCGCGCCCGACCTGCTGCGCGCGGCAATCACCGCAGCCTGGGTCCGCGACGAAACCGCGCATGTGCGCGAACTGCTCGCCGCCGCGCGCCAGCCCGACGCCGACCGCGCCGCCATCCAGGCCACCGCCGCGGACCTCGTCCGCCGGGTCCGCACCCGCGCCCAGGACCAGGGCGCCATCGAAGCCTTCATGCGCCAGTACGACCTCGGCAGCGAGGAAGGCGTGCTGCTGATGTGCGTGGCCGAGGCCCTGCTGCGCATCCCCGACCAAGACACCGCCGACAAACTGATCCGCGACAAGCTCGGCGATGCCGACTGGAAGCGGCACATGGGCCAGTCCGACTCGGTGCTGGTCAACGCTTCGACCTGGGGCCTGATGCTGACCGGCACGCTGGTCAATCTCGCCGACGACACCAAGCGCGATGTCCACAACGCCTTCAAGCGCCTGATCGGCCGCGTCGGCGAACCGGTGATCCGGCTCGCGGTGCGTCAGGCGATGCGGATCATGGGCCACCAGTTCGTGATGGGCCGCACCATCGACGAGGCGCTCAGCCGCAGCCGCAAGGGCGACAACGCGAATTACCGCTATTCGTTCGATATGCTCGGCGAAGGCGCGCTCACCACCGCCGACGGCCTGCGTTATCTCGAGGCCTATCGGATGGCGATCCACGCCATTGGACGCAGCGGAGATTTCAAGAACAACGATGTGTTCGCCGTGCCGAGCATCTCGGTCAAGCTGTCCGCACTGCATCCGCGCTACGAACATGCCAAACGCGCAAGAGTGTTTTCAGAACTCGGCCCACGTCTGCTGGAACTTTCGCAGCTCGCGAAGCAGTACGGCATCGGCCTGACCATCGACGCCGAGGAAACAGACCGGCTCGAACTCTCGCTCGATCTGATTTTCCAGGTGCTGGCCGACGATTCGCTGAAAGGCTGGAACGGCTTCGGCATCGTCGTCCAGGCGTATCAGAAACGCGCGCCGTTCGCGATCGATTACATCGCCGACATGGCCCGCCGCCTCGGCCGCATCATCCCGGTGCGCTTGGTCAAAGGCGCGTACTGGGACAGCGAAGTCAAGCGCGCCCAGGTCGATGGCCAAGCCGGCTATCCGGTGTTCACGCGCAAACCGAATACCGACGTCTCGTATCAGGCCTGCGCG
>JANLSB010000383.1:0-2755 GCA_031362125.1 Lysobacterales bacterium
TAGCGCAGCCAGGGAAGGCTGCGACGGCGAAGCAAGCGCGCAAGCGATTGATGATTCGGCGCGATGCGCCTCACCCTTCGCAGTGCGTTTTTCAACAACCTGTCAACCGGTTTCCACGACCAACCGCGGCGCGACGGCGACCCAGACGAACCACGCCACGTAAGCCAGCCTTGGCGCGAATGCGGCCATCGCTCCTGGCCATGGCGGCAATGCCAGAATCAGTACCACAATCGCCGACACCGCCGCCGTCCACCTGAAGCTCTTCGACAGTCCACCGGACGCGATCAGAACGCCCCCAGCGGCGAATGCGATCCACCACAGGGTCCAGGCCAGCGCATGCAGCGCGTTCGCCGGGTCGGTGAGATCGTTGGCATTCAGCGGCAGCAGCCCCTGAGTCGCGAACGCGAGCGCCGACAGCACTGTCAACTGGGTTCCGACCCGCGTCCGCAGATCCACTGTCGCCGGCATCGGCGAGCGCATCATCCACAGTGCGGCCGCCACCGACAGGCCCGGCAGCAGGAACGCGCAAATATTGAATGCCAACGCGCCCGGCACGCCAGCGGCGCCGAGCGAAGCCAAAGGCTGTTCGCGATGCGAGTAGCCGTCGAGCATCGCGCCGCAGACGATTGCAGCGGCGAGAAACAGCAAGAGGGCGATCGGGCCGACTGAACGTACGTATCGGTTCATGCACTGGGCTCCGGCTTGAACAAATCCGAGACGCGCGGCGGATAGTTGAAAACATCTTCCACGCCAACATCGAACGTACGCGCGATCTTGAATGCCAATTCTAGCGACGGGGCATACCGCCCTGCTTCCAGTGCGATGATGGTTTGCCGGGTCACACCACAGACATTCGCAAGGGCCTCCTGGGTCATTTCCCCGTGCTCGAAGCGAAAGCGGCGGATATGGTTTGTGATCGACGTAATGGCCATCTCAGAGTCAACGCCTGTCGCGCCAATAGTGGAACACGCTGACCGAAGCCTCGATCCACCATCCAAAAGCGACAGCTGCAAGTAAGTACTGTTCTATCCAGAACGGCGAACGTGTGGAAATCCAATGCTCAAATTCCGGCTGTTGAAGAACATTCATACTCACAATCAGCAGTAAACTCAGCGCTACAAATCCATGCTTGGATGCTATTCCGGAGATCACCCGATCCCGCTCGTCAACATCCACTCCTTTGACGTAGCTATTCAGATAGATAGTCAGCATGACAAGTATATAAAAGCTGTTGGCGATGAAGTCACGAACATCATCCTGCTTCTGCAATGGCACCTCATTATCGTTAAACAGATGCCGCATCAGATACGCAATCAACAAAGCGATGACGAACACTCGTGCCCAAGCAAACTTCTCCTGTTTGTTCATTGATCCAGCCCCCTGCGATCCGAAAGGTAATAAGCCAACGTCGCCACGTACTCGCACAGCCAACCCCACATCAGCGCGAAGATCAGCAGGTTGCCGATCATCGGCGGCGTCGCCCATTCGAGTCTGTTGGCCGGGGTGAAGCCCAGCGTCACCGCGAAGCCGACGATGCTGAAGATCAGCGCGCCGCGGCCCCAGCCTGCGGCTTTGACCGCGATCTCCCGATCGCGCTCGTCCTCTTCCACCGCACCTTCCCAGCGCGATGCGAGCACACCGGACAGGATCGTCCACGCGATCAACAGCATCACGAGATTGCGACCGACCGCATTGACGTCGGGGTTGTGCGGCAAGGTTGCATCGTTGAACACATGCATCTTGGCCAGGAAGTAGGCCATGGCCACGGCGGTGAATCCTGCGCCGACCCGGGCTTTCCATTCGGCCGGCGATGCCGACTGTGCCAATGCCTCGCGCGGCGTCCGCGAAACGCTATATAGCAGGGCCCACGCGCTGCCGATCAGGAGGACCATGCCGACCCTGCCCGCATCCCAGCCAAGGAGCGCTTTCGGGCCCGCCAGCAACAACCACAGCGCGCACCCTGCAACAAGAAAGAGGAGCCAGCGTATCCAGATCGGTCGCGTCATCGACGTAATCTCATTGTTACCAAATGTAAGGTACAGAATACATTTCAATTTCCTTATGTCAAGTAAAGGTTACATTGCTCCGGGGGGCATTGAGTGGGCACAATCGATCGTTCAACTCCAATAGGAACCCCCATGTCCGCCAGCCTGTCCGGAACGGCAGAACCCGATATCCAACGAGCCAACCTGCTCGCGCCCACGCGCCAGCGCTGGCGCAATCCTGCGCTCTACTTCGCCGCCGCTTGGAGCGGCTTCTTCGTGATGGGCGTGGAGCTGCTCGGCGGACGCCTGCTGGCGCCATATTTCGGAAACTCGATCTTCGTCTGGGGCGCCTTGATCGCAGTGTTCATGACCGCGCTGGCGGTCGGTTATCTGATCGGAGGACAGCTCTCGCTCAGGTCACCCAAGATCACGGTACTGGGGCTGCTGCTGATCGCCGAAGC
The DNA here is from genome assembly GCA_031362125.1 of Lysobacterales bacterium. Classification (GTDB taxonomy): domain Bacteria; phylum Pseudomonadota; class Gammaproteobacteria; order Xanthomonadales; family Xanthomonadaceae; genus Lysobacter_I. The sequence goes on from JANLSB010000383.1 coordinate 2,447, forward strand.
GTTGTTCGCACTGCCGGTTATTTTATTCAGCGATGCCGTTTTCGACGCGCTGTCTTTTGCGATCCAGGATCCCCGCTACGGCTCGCTGCTGGCGGCGTTCCTGATGTTCAGCGCGCCTACCCTGTTCTCGGGCATGGTTTCGTCGTATGCGGTGAGGCTGCTGATCGACAACGTCGAACGCTCGGGGCAATCGGCCGGACGGCTCTATTTCGCGTCGACGCTCGGCTCCGCGGGCGGCACCATCCTGACTACCTTCTATCTTGTGCTGCTGTTCGAGATCAATACCATCATCATCGGTCTGATCGCGAT
>JANLSB010000408.1:0-4922 GCA_031362125.1 Lysobacterales bacterium
ACCTCCGAGCACACCCGCGACGGTGCCGATCGTGCCGATCATCGAACCCTGGACCATGAACACCTGCATGACGCCTCGCGGGGTCAGACCGAGCGTGCGCAGGATAGCGATGTCGGCCTGTTTGTCGGTTACCAGCATCACCTGCGAATTCACGAGCGTGAAGGCACCCATCAGAATGATCAGCGACAGCAGGATCGCCATCATCGTTTTCTCGAGTTTCAGCGCACGGAACATATTGGCGTTCTCGCTGGTCCAGTCGCTGACCCGGTGGGCGCCGCCCAGACGCCGGGCGAGATCGCGGGCGACCTGCCAGGCCATATCCATGTCGTGCAGTTTCAGGCGGACACCGGTCACGCCATTGTCCATCCTCAACAGACGCTGGGCATCGGTGATGTGGACCACGGCGAGGTTCCGGTCGAATTCCTGATGCCCTGCCTCAAAAATGCCGGTCACAGTGAAACGCTTGAATTGCGGCACCAGCCCCATCGGTGTACTCCGCGACTCGGGCGTGATCACCACCACCGTATCGCCGACGGTCACGCCCAGCCAAAGCGCCAGTTCGCGTCCGAGCACGATATTGAATTTGCCGGGTATCAACGACTTCAGCGATGTGCCGTCGACCATTTTCTCGGCGATGACCGACACGCTGCCCTCCCGAACAGGATCGACACCGCGCAGCAGCGCGCCCTCTTCGCGTGGGCCCTGCAGCATCACCGGTCGTTCGATATAGGGCGCGGCTCCAGCCACACGAGGGTCCTTGTGCGCTTCGTCGATGGCATGCTGCCAATTGTAGAGAGGCTCGCCATCGGCACTGACGGTGGCGTGGGCCGCCATCTGCAGCATGCGGTCGCGGATCTCGCGCTGGAAGCCGCTCATCACCGCGAGCGTGGTGATCAGCGCAGCGACACCCAGCGCGATGCCCAACATCGACGCCAGCGAAATGAAGGAGATGAAGCTGTTGCGGCGCTTCGCGCGGAGGTAGCGCAGGCCGATGGCGACGGAAATGGGTTTGAACATGACGGCCCAGGTGACGAATGCCCGCTATGGTGCCATCGATGGCGGAGCCTGCCCATCGCCGCCCCTGCGGATGGCCAGCCGCAATTCACGCCTTGACGCCGGCGGTAGGGTATCCGGCCACAAACTGCGACGAACAGGGTGGCCACCGGCATCGTGCCAGGCGACGAAGACGAGCGGGCCGCGATGGTCGATGCGGAAATTGTCGACGACTGCTCCGTCGATGGCCGCTCCACCTTCCGCATCGATCAATACGCCCAGCACCGGCAGTGCGGCTTCACGCCGCGCCATACCCAGCCCGGCCAGAATCGCGCACACAGCCAGCGGCCAGGCAAGCAGGCGCGGCATGTCCGAGGCCAGCACCGCCATCGGGGCGAGCACCGACAGGAGAAGCATCGCGCCGATCAGCCAACGCGACGGCCGCAGCTCAAACCGGCAGGGCGCGGATGCGTTCGACGATCGCATGCAGTTCAGCGTCTTCAGGAACCTCGTAACCGAGAAACCAGCGCCAGAGCCGGTCGTCCTCGCAGGCGAGCAGTCGCTCGAACGTCGCACGGTCTTCGGCGGACGCAGCAAGCCAGACACGATCGAGGTAGCGACCGAATAACTGGTCGAGTTCGCGCATGCCGCGTCGGCAGCGCCAGCGCAGCCGCTGCAACTCAGCAGAAGCCGAGGTTTCGCTCATCCCGCGATCAGGCCGTAGCCGAGCACGCACCACAGCGCCAGCAGCACGAACACGCTGAGCGCATAGGCGCGGAAACGATGCATCACCTTGTTGTAGCTGCAGTGGATGGCACTGTGCACAACGCGCGCGCCGACATACACCCAAGCCAACACCAGCACGATGGTCGTGATCTGGCCGGTCAACGCAGCGACCACCAGCGCCAGATAGAACAGCACCGGCATCTCGAACAGATTGCGGAAGTTGTCGGCGGGCGCGACATCGGTGTACAACGCCGCCGCTTGCTGCGAGGTCGAGACCTTCTGCGGATGGATACGGTCGCGCTTCATCTGCGCCACGCGACGGCGGAACATCACCGCAAGCACGATGAACGTCAGCGCCACCATGGCGAGGGCGGGCAGAAAGATCGCGTGGTTCGACATGCATCACCTCGTAGGACGGGCTCCAGTCCGCCATTGTGACACCGACGGGGCTGTCATCGAAATCGAACCGGCGTCGATTGATGTTGGCGACAAGTCACCATTGCAACATCGAGCCAAGGCCAGACCTACACCTGCCGCGCCAGCATCATCTTTTTGATTTCGCCAATGGCCTGCGCCGGATTCAGACCCTTCGGGCAGGTCCGTGCACAGTTCATGATGGTGTGGCAGCGATACAGCTTGAATGGGTCTTCAAGATCGTCAAGGCGCGCGCCGGTGTCCTCGTCGCGACTGTCGATCAGCCAGCGATACGCCTGCAGCAGCACTGCGGGGCCCAGGTAGCGATCGCCGTTCCACCAGTAGCTGGGACAACTGGTGCTGCAGCATGCGCAGAGAATGCATTCGTACAGGCCATCGAGCTTGGCACGGTCTTCTTTCGACTGCAGCCGCTCCTTGTCCGGCGGCGCGGGGGTCTGGGTGCGTATCCACGGCTTGATCGATGCGTACTGCGCGTAGAAGTGGGTCAGATCCGGGACCAGATCCTTGATCACCGGCATATGCGGCAACGGATAGATCGGGACTTCTTTCTTGCCGCAGTCCTCGATCGCCTTGGTGCAGGCCAGCGTATTGGTGCCGTCGATATTCATCGCGCAGCTGCCGCAAATGCCTTCGCGGCAGGAACGGCGAAAGGTCAGCGTCGGATCGATCTCGTTCTTGATCTTGATCAGCGCGTCCAACACCATCGGCCCGCACGCATCGAGATCGACTTCATAGGTGTCCGTGCGCGGATTCTCGTCGTCGTCCGGGCTCCATCGATAGACCTTGAACTCGCGCGTACGCTTGGCCCCGGCGGGCGCGGAGAAGCGCTTGCCTTTGTGGACCTTGGAATTCTTTGGAAGCGAAAATTCAGCCATCGTTACAATCCGTCAGAGGCAATCGGTTAATACACACGGGCTTTTGCGGGGACGACTTCGACATCATCCGTCAGCGTGTACATATGCACCGGGCGGTAATCGATACGGGTATTGCCGGCATCGTCCACCCAGCACAGGCTGTGCTTCTGCCATTCGTGATCGTCGCGATCGGGGAAGTCCTCGCGCGCGTGCGCGCCGCGCGATTCCTTGCGGTTCTCGGCAGAGACAATCGTCGTCAGCGCCTGGCCCAAAAGGTTCTGAAGCTCCATCGTCTCGATCAGATCCGAATTCCAGATCAGCGAACGGTCGCTCACCTTGACATCGGCGAACGAGGCGTTGATCTCGCGGATCTTGTTCAGGCCTTCGGTGAGCGTCTCGCCGGTGCGGAACACCGCCGCGTCGTTCTGCATGGTGCGCTGCATCTTGTCGCGGATGACCGACGTGGGCGTGCCGCCATTGGCGTTGCGCAGTTTGTCGAGATTGGCCAGCGATTTGTCGCAGGCATCGCTCGCCAGGGTCTTGTGCGACGCGCCGGGCTTGATGGTTTCGGCGCAGCGGTTGGCGACCGCGCGGCCGAACACCACCAGATCGAGCAGCGAATTGGAGCCCAGACGATTCGCGCCATGCACCGATACGCAGGCAGCCTCGCCGATGGCGTACAGACCCGGCACCACCGCATCGGGGTCGCCGTTCTTCAGTTGCACGACTTCGCCGTGATAGTTGGTGGGGATGCCGCCCATGTTGTAGTGCACGGTCGGAATCACCGGGATCGGCTGCTTTTCGACGTCGACGCCCGCGAAGATCCGCGCGCTTTCTGCGATGCCGGGCAGCTTCTCGTGGATGTCCTTGGGGTCGAGATGGGTCAGATCGAGATGGATGTGATCGGCATCCGGACCGACGCCGCGACCTTCGCGGATTTCGAGGGTCATCGAGCGCGACACCACGTCGCGCGAGGCGAGATCCTTCGCATTCGGCGCGTAGCGCTCCATGAAGCGCTCGCCCTTGCTGTTGCGCAGGATGCCGCCTTCGCCGCGCACACCTTCGGTGATCAGACAGCCGGCGCCGTAGATGCCGGTCGGGTGGAACTGCACGAATTCCATGTCCTGCAGACCGAGACCGGCGCGCAGCGCCATGCCGCCGCCGTCGCCGGTGCAGGTGTGCGCGGACGTCGCGGAGAAATAGGCGCGGCCGTAGCCGCCGGTCGCGAGCACCACGCCCTGCGCGCGGAACAGATGCAGCGTGCCCTCGGCCATATCGAGCGCGAGCACGCCGCGGCAGGCGCCCTCCTCGTCCATGATCAGATCGAGCGCGAAGTACTCGATCATGAAGCGTGCGTCATGCGCCAGCGACTGCTGATACAGCGTGTGCAGGATCGCGTGGCCGGTGCGGTCGGCGGCGGCGCAGGTGCGCTGCGCGGTGCCCTTGCCGTAGTGCGTGGTCATGCCGCCGAACGGACGCTGATAGATCTTGCCGTCCTCGGTGCGCGAGAACGGCACGCCCTGATGTTCCAGCTCGATGATCGCCGGAATCGCTTCGCGACACATGTATTCGATCGCGTCCTGGTCGCCCAGCCAGTCCGAACCCTTGATGGTGTCGTAGAAATGGAAGCGCCAGTCGTCCTCGCCCATGTTACCGAGCGCGGCGGAAATACCGCCCTGCGCCGCGACCGTGTGCGAGCGGGTCGGAAAGACCTTGGTGATGCACGCGGTCTGCAGGCCTTTTTGGGCAAGGCCGAAGGTCGCGCGCAGCCCGGCACCGCCGGCGCCGACCACGATCATGTCGTACTTGTGTTCGGTGATTTTATAAGCGGAAGTCATGGCTGCCTTGTTGAGAGCCGTCAGGCGAGAAGCGCGATCCGGCCGATCGCGTAGAGAGAAGCAAGACCGCCCAGCG
>JANLSB010000463.1:0-3969 GCA_031362125.1 Lysobacterales bacterium
AGGTGATCGAAACACCGCAGTTGTTGGCACAAGGCTGTTACTTTTCGAAAATTGAATATTGCTGCTGTATTCCAGCCGTTGCAGAAAGGTCCTGGTCTTTTGCTGGTTGGGTCTAAAATCTGGTATCTCAGCTTCACTGCTGCCTGTTTTAAGTACTCTATCTTTCAGCTTATTCATCTCTGCCTGGGCCTGTTGCATATTCACATGGGCTCGCAGATCAGCAATGACCGCGACATCGCCAACGGCATGCGCGAAGCCACGCGCTATTTCGTCGAGTTGTCCAAGTTGGGCGCGACCGTTACCCACGTCGATGTCGGCGGCGGTCTGGGCGTCGACTACGAAGGCACACGCTCGCGCAGCTATTGTTCGATCAACTACGGCATCCACCAGTACGCCTCCAGCATCGTGCAGCCGCTGGCCGAGGCCTGCGAGGAAAACCGGATCGCGCCGCCGCGCATCGTCACCGAATGCGGCCGCGCGATGACCGCGCACCATGCGATGCTGGTCACCAACGTTTCCGAGATCGAGCGCGCGCCTGAGGGTCGGGTGCCGCCGGCGCACGACGACGAAGCCGCGACCATCCGCCATCTGCGCGAGATCTACGCCGATATCGACACCCGGCCGGCCGTTGAGTTGTTCCACGAAGCGCAACATCACCACAGCGAAGGGCTGTCGCTGTATGCACTGGGCCAGATCGATCTGGTCGCGCGCGCGCGCCTCGACGACCTGTTCTACGCGATCGCACATGCGGTCCGCGCGCGCCTGACCTACGACGAAAAAAGCCATCGCGATCTGCTCGACGAGCTCAACGAGCGGCTGGTCGACAAATACTTCGTCAATTTCAGCCTGTTCGAGTCGATGCCCGACGTGTGGGCGATCGATCAGGTGTTTCCGATCGTGCCGATCGAACGCCTCGACGAACGACCCGACCGGCGCGGCGTGATCGCCGACCTCACCTGCGACTCCGACGGCAAGATCGACACCTACGTGGAGAACGAGGACCTGCACACTTCGCTGCCGCTGCACGGGCTGCGTCCGGGCGAACGCTACCGGATCGGCTTTTTCATGCTCGGCGCCTATCAGGAAATCCTCGGCGACATCCACAACCTGTTCGGCGACACCGACGCGATCGAAGTGCGCGTCGGCGACGATGGCTTCAAGGTCACTCAGCAGCGCAAGGGCGACACCACCGACGTGATGCTGGACTACGTCGGCTACAAGCTCGACGACCTGCGCCGCATCTACCGCGCCAAGGTCGGCGCGGTGGATCTGAGCAAGGGCGAAGCGGCGCGCTTGAACGAAGCGCTGGAAAACGGCTTGACTGCTTACACCTATCTGAGCGACGAGCCGCTGTCGTAACGGATGTCACATCGCGTCTGGAGCGATCCCGGGCGCGTACAGACGCACTAGACTTCCGCCTCGCGACGCGTCCCGTCATTCCGGCCAGGGCGCCGAAATCGCGCCTTGTTCGGAGTCTTCGATGCGGATGCCCGGTCTCGATCTGCTGCGTGCCGTCGCGGTGGTATGGACGATGTTGTTCCACTCGTTCCTCGTCGGTGGCCTCGGAGAAGATTGGGCCTGGGCGCAGCGCTACGGCTGGATGGGCGTCGATCTGTTCTTCGTGCTCAGCGGGTTCCTGATCGGCTCGCAGGTGCTGAAGCCGCTGGCGAACGGCGGCCGGTTTTCGTTCCGCGATTTCTATATCCGCCGCGCGTTCCGGATCCTGCCGGCGTTCTTCGCCGTGCTCGCGCTGTATCTGCTCTGGCCCGGGTTCCGCGAGGCGCCGGGCATGGAGCCGTGGTGGAAGTTCGCCGGCTTCTTCATGAATCTGTCGATCGACTACACCAACCAGGCCGCGTTCTCGCACGCATGGTCATTGTGCGTCGAGGAACATTTCTATCTGCTGTTTCCGCCGCTGGCCTTGGCGCTGCTGCGTCGTCCGTCGGCAAAAGTCTTCGTCGCGGTCTGCATGTTCATCGTCGCGCTCGGCATCGCGCTACGGACCGGGACGTGGCTGCATTTCGATACTTTGGGTTCGGACCGGAATTGGTTTGTCGAGAACATCTACTACCCGACCTGGAACCGGCTCGACGGTCTGCTTGCCGGCGTGATCCTCGCGGTGTGGAAAACGTATCGGCCGGGCAGCTGGGCGCGCGCGGCGACACGATCGAACCTCGTGCTGTTGGCGGGACTGGCGACGATGGCGCTGAGTTTCTGGCTGTTCCGCGAACGCACCGGGCTGCTCGGCAACAGTATCGGCTGGCCGGTGTTGTCGCTGGGTTTGGCGATGCTGGTGTTCGCGGGTGCGCAGACGGAGAGCTGGATCGGCCGTCGCGCGCTGCCCGGCGCGAGCTGGCTGGCGGCGGTTTCGTTCAGTCTGTATCTGGTGCATAAGCCGATGTACGGACTGGTCGAGGCGCATTTCGGGGATGCGTTGGAAGGGCGGGGCTATGCTGCGTTCGCTGCCTACGGAATCGCCAGCATGCTGGTTGCAGCGACGCTGTATTACCTCATCGAGCGTCCAGCCCTGCGCATACGCGAGGGGTTGCTGCCGAGGCTGAGCACGAATCACGCATCGCAGCCTGGACTGAGCCGCTTTGGTTGACAGCGCCGCGGTGTTCTTTTGCGACGCGGGTGGGCTCAAAGAATCGATTAACACCCGTCGCGAGGATGTCATTCAGCCGAATAGATGGTCGCTTGACGGATTGCCAGCTTCCATTGCCCGCTTTCGTCGGTCCAGATTTCGGTGGTACGGCGACGCACATGCTTGCCGGCGAATCGTGCCTTGCCTACAGGCGTCAGGGTCTCCTCGCCCATCAGCACGACATCGTGCTCGCCGCGCGTCGCGGCGTATTCGATCGATCGGTCCAATGTCGTGTAGTCGATCATCTTCGTCGACAGATTGTTGAGCGCATCGGATTTCCTGGCGATCTTGTTGAACGGATTGTTGATGACCGCGTCCTCCGCGAACGTATCGCCGAAGACGGTGGCATCGTGGGCCAGGATCGCCTTGTCGAACCGCATCGCGGTTTCCAGCACGGCTGCGATGCGCGGATTCTTCACCGCTTCGGCTGCCGCCGGATTCGCGGCATGCCATGCGGCACCGGCGGGAGATGCAAGCAGCGCGGTGGACAGAATCGATGAAACGATGAGCATACGCATGGCGGTACTCCTGCGTGGCGTGTGGTGTGCCTGGGTTCAGGCATCGATAGGGCATGAGCTATCACGGCATTCGCGGCGCAGTCCGGCCAATAGCTCTGTGCATCGTGCTGCGGGCCTGCGGGAAGCCGGCTGTCGAAAGTGTGCGGTTGCGAAGTGATTCAACCCTGCCGCGCCACCTGAAACCCCGCGAACGACTGCCGCACCGGCATCACTTCGATGCCGTCGACGTTGCGATGCGATACCGAAGGATCGATACGTGCATCGTCTCGGCCATATCGCCCGTGAAAGTCGACAGCATCTCCGTCTCGATGCGGTGCCATCGACACGGCCACTGGTCGGGCGAACCCGGCCGTGTCCTCAAGTACGCAATTGCGCCGAAACCGCATGCGCAACCGCAGACGGAGCGTTATCGCGTCAGCCGGTAGAGTGCTCCGGGAAAGGTGCCGAGGTCGACCGAAGTCGTGTTCGTACTCACGCCGACCAATTGCCAGGACCACGCCCCGGTCACAGGAGAAATGCCGTATCTCTCCACTTTCGACCACCAGCGGGTGAAGCCGATCTGCCCGTGGGCGATGGTTGCGGATTGGTCCGGATAGCGGCGGGCGAAAAACAGCATGACCTCGTTGTCGTCTGCAGTGCCGTATTCGCCGACGAGCACGTCGTTCGAAGGTATCCAGCCGACGATGCTGCCGCTGTTGACCGCCAGGAACGGCGCGACGAAGCGTTTGAACGGATGCCTGGACAATTCGATCTGCATCGGAAGGGTAAAGCCGAAAGTGCTTTGCGCGTCGCTGGCCAGGCGGGTGG
>JANLSB010000489.1:0-10639 GCA_031362125.1 Lysobacterales bacterium
CGATCCTGGCCGGCGGCACCGGCCTGTATTTCCGCGCGTTGCTGCAGGGTTTGTCGCCGATGCCGGAAGCTGATCCGGCGATCCGCGCGCAGCTGGCGACCGAAGCCGACGAGCGGGGTTGGGTGGCCATGCATGCCCAACTTGCGATCGTCGACCCCGCCGCCGCCGCGCGCATCCACGTCAACGATCCGCAGCGGATCCAGCGCGCGCTGGAGGTGTACCGCCTCAGCGGTCGATCGATCACCGACTGGCAGCGCGAATCCGCCGCCGCCTCGCAGCGGTTCCCTTGCCGCGTGTTGAAAGTGGCGGTCGCACCGCATGATCGTGCCGTGCTGCATGCGCGGATCGAGCGCCGCTTCGATGCGATGCTCGATGCAGGATTTCTCGACGAGGTCCGCGCCTTGCGCGCGTTGCCGGCATTGCGCGGGCATCCAGCGCCGCTGGATTTGCCGGCGCTGCGCGCGGTTGGCTATCGCCAGGCGTGGGAGCATCTCGATGGCGGGCTTTCCGTGACCGAGTTCCGCGATCGCGCGGTCTTTGCCACCCGCCAGCTCGCCAAGCGTCAGCTCACCTGGCTGCGCGGCGATCCAGGCCTGCAGTGGTTCGATCCCCAAGCCGATGACGCGCGGCTGGAGACGGCGCTGTATGGATTCCTCGGGGTCTGATCGGCCCGCACTGCGGCTCGCGGCGATGCGACTTTCGACCGGCTTCCGGTCCGCGCGCAGTTGTGTAACCATCGAAGGGTCCGGCAGGGGAGTGCCGTGTCGCATTGCGACCGGGGCTGTCGGTACAACATGGAAAATGAAGTCGTGCAACATGCAGTCGCCGCCATCGTGCGGCATCCAATAACAAGAACCCGAATGGGGAACACCATGTCCAAGGGGCAGTCTTTGCAGGATCCTTTTCTCAACGCATTGCGTCGCGAGCGCGTACCGGTCTCGATCTACCTCGTCAACGGCATCAAATTGCAGGGCACGATCGAATCCTTCGACCAGTTCGTCGTGCTGCTGCGCAACACCGTCAGTCAGATGGTCTACAAGCACGCGATTTCCACCGTGGTGCCGGCGCGGAATGTGCGCGTGGGGCCGGGCGGCGGTTACGTGCATTCGTCCGAGCACGATGACGACAGCGCGCCTGTCGGCAGCGCTGTGGTGGATTGATCGGACTGATCGGATCATGCGCCCCCGCCCGGGGCGTTCCGGCTTGTCCGGTCTCGGGCTTCGCGCTTATTCGTCGCGCCAACGCCCGCCGTGACGCAGCGCGGGTCATACTGCGCGTCCGTTTCCCCCATGGATGTCCCGGTTTGTTCGAACGATCCCGCAAGGGCGAAATCGCGCTGTTGATCCAGCCCCATGCCGGCGGCCCGCCGGAGCCGGATGTGCTGGAAGAGTTCGCCGATCTTGCCCGTTCCGCCGGTGCCACGGTCGCGGCATTGCTGCACGCCCGTATCGACCGCCCCAACGCCGCGATCCTGATCGGCAGCGGCAAACTGGAAGAGGTCAAGGCCGCTGCCGACGCCACCGGAGCCGATCTGATCCTGGTCAACCACAGGCTCAGCCCGGTGCAGGAGCGCAACCTCGAAAAGGCGCTGGGTCGCCGCGTGGTCGATCGCACGGGTCTGATCCTCGACATTTTCGCCCAGCGCGCGCGCAGCCATGAAGGCAAGCTGCAGGTCGAACTCGCCCAGTTGCGACACATGGCCACGCGTCTGGTGCGCGGCTGGAGCCATCTCGAACGCCAGCGTGGCGGGGCCATCGGCCTGCGCGGGCCCGGCGAAACCCAGCTCGAAACCGACCGTCGCCTGCTGCAGAAACGGGTCGAACAGCTGCAGAAGCGGCTGGAGAAGGTCGAAGTGCAGCACACCCAGATGCGTCGGGCCCGCGTGCGCAGCGAACTGCCTCGGGTCGCACTGGTGGGCTACACCAATGCCGGCAAATCGACGCTGTTCAACGCCATGACCGGTGCGGATGCGTATGCCGACGACCGTCTTTTCGCCACGCTCGACCCCACAGTGCGCCGCATCACACTGCCCGGTGGTGCGGCGATGCTGGCCGACACCGTCGGCTTTGTCCGCGATCTGCCGCATGATCTTGTCGCGGCGTTCCGCTCGACACTCTCGGAAGCGCGCGAAGCCGATCTGCTGCTGCATGTGATCGATGCCGCCGATCCGCTGCGCGATGAACGTATTGCCCAGGTCGAAGCGGTGCTGGAGGAAGTGGGGGCGGGCGAGATTCCGCAGTTGCTGGTCTACAACAAGATCGATCGGGTCGAAGGTCTCGCGCCGCGCCACGACTTGGCCTTGCCGCCAGTGAGCGAAGGCGAGTCCGCAGATGGCCACGTTCATGGTCATGATCATGGCCTCGACGAGGTCGCCCGCGAACGGGTGTGGCTGTCCGCGCGCGATGGGACCGGCCTCGACCTGCTGCGCGCCGCGCTGGTGGGGCGATTGGGCCTGCGCCGTGTCGCAGGCAGCGTGCGTCTGCCGGCGCGGGCGGGCAGGCTGCGTGCGCGGCTCTACGAACTCGAGGCCGTGCGCGCGGAAACGCACGACAATGATGGCGACGGCTGGACCCTTGAGGTCGATCTGGCCCTCAGCGATGCCGAGAAGCTCGCGGCCGGCCCCGGCGGTCACGTGCTCGAACCGCTCCTGCCTCCGGGCGAAGACGATCCTCCCTTGTAATATCCACCCCGTGCCCACATTCCTGCGGGGCACATTCGCTTTGGAGCAGGCATGGCCTGGAATACTCCCGGTAACAACAACGACGATTCCTCCTCCGGCGGCAACAACCGCCCGCAATGGAAGCCCCGCCAGAACGGCCGTGGCGGCGGTGGCGGTTTCGACGACATCCTCAATCGCCTGCGCGGAATCTTCGACGGCGGCGGCGGAGCAAGCCATCCGCTGCGCTGGGTTGCGGCGGTCATTGCCCTCTGGCTGATCTTCAGCAGCTTCGTGCTGGTCACCGAACAGGAACGCGGCGTGGTGCTGCGTTTCGGCAAGTTCGATCGGACCATGGACCCGGGCCCCAGCTTCAAGCTGCCGTGGCCGATCGAAAGCGTCTACAAGGTCAACGCCACCGAGATCAAGAACTACAGCGACAGTGTGCCGGTACTGACCAGCGACGAGAACATCGTCCAGGTCGAGGTCAACGTGCAGTACCGCATCAGCGACCCGCGGCTGATGCTGTTCGGCACCCGCGACGCCGAAGAAATGCTGAAGCAGGCTGCACTCAGCTCAGTGCGCGAACAGGTCGGCCGTTCCACCCTCGACACCGTGCTCGGTGCGCGCGATGCGCTGGCCGTGGCCGCACGCGTGCGCCTGCAGAAATCCCTGCAGAACTACAACACCGGGCTGGTCGTCACCGAGCTGAATCTGCCCAATGCGCGCCCGCCGGAAGAGGTCAAGCCCGCGTTCGACGACGTCAACAGCGCGCAGCAGGACAAGGACCGTCTGATCAGCGAGGCCCGCGCCTACGCCGCGAAGATCGTACCGGAAGCCCGAGGCGAAGCCGCGCGCACCCGCACCGTCGCCGAGGGCTACAAGACCGCCTCCATCGCCCGCGCCACTGGTGACGCCACCCGTTTCACTCTGCTGCTGGCACAGTATCGCGGTGCGCCAGAGGTCACTCGTAAACGCCTGTGGCTGGAAACCGTGCAGCAGGTGCTGGCCGACAACCGCAAGATCATCGGCGGCGACAGCCGTCAGCTGCTCTATCTGCCGGTGGCTCCAGGCCGCGGCGTGGCCCCGACCGGCAACGACGCGCTTCCGCCTGAGTTGATCGCGCCCACTGTCACCGCCACCCCCGAAGAACCCACGACCGCCCGCAAGGCCCGCAGTGCTGGTCGCAATGGAGGCAGCCGATGAAAATGTCGATCTGGATTCCGCTGACCCTGACCGCGCTGTTCGCGCTGATGGGTTCGATGTTCATCGTCCGCGAAGGCCACACCGCCATCGTGCTCAATCTCGGCAAGGTCGTACGCAGCGATCTCGGCCCCGGCCTGCATTTCAAGGTGCCGCTGATCGAAAGCGCGCGCATCTTCGACGGTCGCTTCCAGGTGCTGCCGGCCGAGCCCGAGCGCTACCTCACTTCCGAGCGCAAGGACGTGAGCGTCGACTTCTTCGCTGTCGGCCAGATCCGCGACAACCGCGCGTTCTATCGAGCCACCGCCGGTGATGAAGCCGCCGCCATCGATCGCCTCGCACCGATCATCAAGGACGCGCTGCGCAACGAGATCAACGCGCGCACGCTGTCCGAAGTGGTGTCCGGCGAACGCAGCAAGATCGCCAGCGCCCAGCTCGTCGCCATCAACAAGGCCGCCGCCACCCTCGGCGTACGCATCGTCGACCTGCGCATCAAGCAGATTGATCTGCCCACCGACAGCCAGGTCATCCGCGACGTGTACCGCCGGATGAGCGCGCAGCGCCAGCAGGTTGCCAGCAAGCTCCGCGCCGAAGGCGAAGAGCAGGCCAACGAGATCCGCGCCAAGTCCGATCGCGACCGCAACGTGATCCTAGCCGAAGCCGAGCGCGACGCGCAGGTCATGCGGGGCGAGGGCGATGGCGAAGCCGCGCGCATCTACGGCGGCGCCGCCAACGCCGACCCGGGCTTCTACGCCTTCCAGCGCAGTCTCGAAGCCTACCGCGGCTCGTTCTCCGACGGCGAGGCGGTGATCGTGCTCGACAAGGATGACCCGTTCCTGCAATACCTGCGCAGCGATCGTTAAGCGCATCGCATTGCATCCCGTATGACCGACCTCTGGGCCGCGCTCGCCCTCGTCGCAGTGCTCGAAGGCCTGCTGCTGTTCGCATTCCCGAACCTGTGGAAGCGGACGGCCGAGCAACTGCTGGCGATGCCCGCCCGGCAGTTGCGTCTGGTCGGTGGGCTGGTTCTCACCGGCGGCTTGATCTCGCTGTATCTCGTACGCGGCGGGTAGCCCGCCTCAAGAGCCGCGCTGCCCGGTGCGGCACCGCCCAGAGTTGGGCGGTGCCGGCCATGGGTGATCCTGTCGCGCCGCATTCCACGCTCTATTGTCTGCGCCCCTGCGCAACGTGGGAACCGGCCGTTCTGCGCCAGCCCGCGTCCGTGAAACCATCACAGGACAGCCCATCCGATGAGAATGCTCTACAGACTGCTCGTCGTGCTGCTCTGCCTCGGCATCGTGCCGACGGCATTCGCCCAGAGCGGCACCCTCAGCGCCTCCCCCACGGTCGTTGTCATCCCCATCGGCGGCAGCGTCGGCACGACCAACATCGCCTGGACCGTCTCCGGCGCCAACGCCTTCCATATCACCGTCAATTGTGGCGATGGATCTGGCGAACAGTTATTTGCCTCCAGCGGCCGCGGTTCCTACGCTCAGAGCGCGCCTTGGATCACGATCGGTTCGTCGTGTACGTTTCGGCTGCGCGCCCATACGGTCACCGGCACCGTGCTCAGTACGGTGACCGTCATCGGTGTGACCACCAATGGCGCGATCACCGGCGTTCCGACCACGGTGGTGATTCCCCCGGGCCAGTCCGTGGGCAGCACCAATATCGGTTGGGTCGGCGAATACGGCTCCGTCTTCCACGTCACCGTCGATTGCGGCGGCGGCGAACAGCTGATGGCCTCCAATGGCGCGGGCACCCACAGCGTCACCGCGCCCTGGATCACGGTTGGTTCCAGTTGCCTGTTCCGCCTGCGCTCGGAAACCGTTTCCGGACCGATTCTGGACAGCGTCACCGTGACCGGCGTCGCCGGAACGGGGCCCACCCCAAGCGGCAGCATCTCCGTTTCGCCGAGTACGGTGACCATCCCAGCCGGCCAGTCCAGCGGCAGCACCACGGTGAGCTGGAACGGACAAAATGGCACCAGCTTCGTCGTCACCGGCGACTGCGGCGGTGGCGATGTACCGTTCGCATCCAGCGGAGCCGGCAGCTACAGCCAGGTGGCACCATGGATCACGGTCGGCGCCAACTGCGTCTTCCGCCTGCGTGCGGACAGCGCCTCCGGGCCCGTGCTCGGCAGCGCCTCCGTCACTGGCATCGCCGGCCAGAGCGCGAGCGGCAGCATTTCCGCTTCGCCGACCACGGTCACCATTCCCGTCGGCCAGTCGACCGGCAGCACGACGGTGAGTTGGAACAGCAGCGGCGTTTCGCAGGCCTATGTGATGTCCTCCTGTGCGGGCGCTGCGCAATCGACGTTCGCCACCAGTGGCGCGGGATCGTTCAGTCAGGCCGCGAACATGATTCCGGTCGGTTCGTCCTGCACCTTTCAACTGCGCGCCAACGGTACGGCCGGACAACTGCTCGGCTCGGTCACGGTCACTGGCCAGCAGGCGCAGAGCGCCACGATCACGGCCAATCGCGGCGGCTCGAATCACAATTTCTACCGGTACCCGATGCCGGGCGGCGGCGCTGCCGCCTACAACTACGGAATCATGCTGCACTACCACGAGTCGGGCGTACGCCAGACCGTCCAGGGCCAGCTGCAGCAGATGTATGCGAACGGTCAGCGTTCGCTGCGGGTCATGGTGTTTTTCGCGCATGCGCCCGGCGAAACGATCGCCTCCTCACCGGCCGAGACCTCGCGCAAGTGCCTGACGACGGCCACGAAGAGCTGCGCGCCAGGCAATGAATATTTCATTCCACAGCAGTACCAGCAGAACATGCGCGATTACCTCGCCGACATCCGCGCGGCCGGTTTCGAGCGGGTGATGATCGCGCTCGGGCCGCAGTGGATCAACGACTTCTTTTCCTGCAACAACACCAATATTCCAGCGTCGCTGCGTCAGCAGCTGTATGCGGGTTCGCCGCTGGTCAACGAGTTGTTCGAGGAAGCCTGGGGCGTCGCGAAGGAAGTGCGTGCCATCGCTGTGGACTCCGGCATACCGTATCTGATCGACCTCGGCAATGAGTACATTCCACCGTCCAATCTGATCGACTTCGGCCAGTGCGCGAAAGACATCGTCGAAGGTACCGCCAACAGCCCGGGTTATCTCCGCTTCCTGTGGGGCCGCTATGTCGCCGCCTACGGCAATCAGGACACGGTCGGCTTCTCGGTCATCGTCGGCAACACGTGGGATGCCGACAACCGCCTCGCGCGCATGCCGCAGTTCCTCTCGCCTCTGCCGTCGGTCTACTCGCTGCACAGCTACACCAGTTCCGGCGACATCACCGGCGGCCTGAATCGTGCCTATCAGGTCACCGGCAATTTCGGACGCCGGCCCTGGATCATCGGCGAGACCGACAATCGCTCCACCGCCTCGGCGGACGCGATCCGCAGCTTCATTGTGAACCGCCCGCAGCAGCAGGTGTTGCACGTGATGCTGTGGCCGGGTTTCAACTGCACGACCGAAGCCCAGTGCCTGCCGCTGGACTTCAGCGCCTTCAGTTCACGCGGGTTCTGAGGCCAGCCCCGCAGCGTCTGCGGGACGGCTTTACCTCTCCCTGCATTGCGGGGAGAGGGGCACGAGAGCGCAGGTGAAGGACCGCCTATGCCTCACGCCTGAAAAAAAACGGTTCAAGGGTGGCCCCGGCCCCCCGAAACCCGGATAATGCACAAAAGCCGGACGAGGCATCTGCCTCTCCGGCTTTTTCCGTGTCGGTGGGGATGCTTTCTGTGGGAGCGGCGGGAGCCGCGATTCCAGACCCGATTCCGACGAGCAGGTCGCGACTTGCGTCGCTCCTACAACGAAACATCTGGAGTGCGAAATGGGTCAGTCAGTGGTGGTGTTGGGCGCGCAGTGGGGCGACGAGGGCAAGGGCAAGATCGTCGATCTGCTTACCGAGAACATCGGCGCGGTCGTACGTTTCCAGGGCGGCCACAATGCCGGCCATACGCTGGTCATCAACGGCAAGAAAACCGTCCTGCACCTGATTCCCTCCGGCATCCTGCGTCCAGATGCGCTGTGCCTCATCGGCAATGGCGTGGTGCTGCATCCCGGCGCGCTGCAGAAGGAGATCGGCGAACTCGAAGCCACCGGCGTCGACGTCCGCGCCCGGCTGAAGATTTCCCCGGCCGCGCCGATCATCATGCCGTACCACATCGCACTCGATCAGGCCCGAGAAAAGGCCGCCGGCGGCAAGGCCATCGGCACCACCGGCCGCGGCATCGGCCCCGCCTACGAAGACAAGGTCGCGCGGCGCGGCATCCGCGTCGCCGACCTCAGCTATCCGAAGGAACTCGCGGAAAAACTGCGCAGCACCCTCGACTATCACAACTTCGTGCTGACCAGATATCTCGGCGTCGATGCCGTCGATTTCCAGCAGACCCTCGACGACGCGCTGGCCTTCGGCGAATACGTCGAGCCGATGAAGTTCGACGTTGCCGGCATCCTCCATGAGCTGCGCAAACAGGGCAAGCGCGTGCTGTTCGAAGGCGCGCAGGGCTCGCTGCTCGACATCGACCACGGCACCTATCCCTACGTCACCTCAAGCAACACCACCGTCGGCGGTGCGCTCGCCGGCACCGGTGTGGGTGCGGACGCGATCGACTACGTGCTGGGTATTGCGAAGGCGTACGCAACGCGCGTCGGCGGCGGCCCGTTCCCGACCGAACTCGATGACGCCATCGGCCAGGGCATCCGCGACCGCGGCCAGGAATACGGCGCCACCACCGGCCGTCCGCGCCGCTGCGGCTGGATGGACATCGTCGCGCTCAAACGCGCCGTCGCCATCAACGGCATCAACGGCCTGTGCATCACCAAGCTCGACATCCTCGACGGCATGGACAAGCTGAAGATGTGCGTCGCGTACGAGTATCGCGGCAAGCGCACCGAGTATGCGCCGCTGGACGCCGACGGCTGGGAAGAGTGCACGCCCGTGTATCTCGAATTTCCCGGCTGGAGCGAATCCACCGCCGGCATCACCGAATGGGACAAACTCCCCGCTGCGGCCCGTGCGTATCTGCGCTCGCTGGAAGAGCTTGCCGGCTGTCCGCTGGCGATCGTCTCCACCGGCCCGGATCGTGACGCCAATATCATCCTGCGCGATCCGTTCGCGTAATCGGTGTCATGCCGGGCCGAGCATTCGGCGCACCGCTGCACCGCGATGCCCACACCGGCGCTGTGCCTGCGATGAGCGACGTGGTGCTGACGCTTCGCTGACTGCTGTTGATAACCAGCTGCCACGCTCTCGCACCTGCGCCAGCCGCGCGAGCCGCGGTGTTCTTGCCCTTGTAGGAGCGACGGGAGTCGCGACACAACCTCACCGTCGCGACATCAACTCCGAAAGCCCTACGCTCTTCCTTCTCCCCGCGTCCCGCACGGGGAGAAGGAATCGCGGCTTGCGCCGCTGCTACAGGCAGCAACAGCAGGTCGCTCTGCGCGCCGCGCCCGTGTTGGGGATGAGATGCGCTGCGTCGACCATTGCGCAGCCGACGAATCAGAAAATCCCTACGCATCATTGCGGCGCGTGCCGACATTCAAGATGTTGTCGAATCGCGATGCTTTGCGGGCGCCGGGAATGGTCCCGGGCATTACGCGGGAAATAGACATGACGAAGAACCTGATGTCGTTGACGTTGAGCGCCGACGATCTGGATGCGGTGGATGCCGCGTTGACGACGTTGGAGGCGCGATTGGCGGGGCTGATTTCGCTGCGGGTGGAAACGCATTGCGGAATGGCGAAGATGGGCGACAAGTCGGAGGCGTTCTGCCGGCGGACGCTGGCTGGCCTGGCGCAGAATCCGCAGATCGTTCCGCCGGGTTTCGATCTGACCGAATCGCTGGCGGATCTTGCCGCAGCGGACGCACTGCATCCGCGGCTGCTGCGCCTGCGACGGCTGGCAGAACGCGCCGAGGACTCGGAGCTGGCCCTGGGTTGCGACGTGATGGTGGCGGCGCTGCAGGGCGACGCGTTGCTCAAGGCCGCGGGCCGCGCTGACGGGCTGGAAGGGTTGCGGCAGGGGCTGTCGGCGCGGTTGGACAGCGCTCCGCACCGTACTGAGCTGACGGCGCCGAGCCAGGGCTGAGCCGCGAGGGCGGCTGGCAGTGTTTGGCTGCGCGGATGCAGCTGGGGTTCGCAGTTCCGAGCACTGAGTTGCCTTCGGGTGCGGCTTTCCAGGAGGGTCGGACGGCGGACACTGCGCGCGCCCTGTCGGGGCGTTGTCTCGACTTGGCGTCGCCGTCGCCGCTGCATCAGGCCAGCCGCTATCTGCCGAAGACTTCCGCCATCATGTCGTCGAAGTCATCCATCTCGCGGCGCTGCTCGGTCATCGCCACCAGATCGTTGACTGCCTGGGTGCGCAGTTTCGGGTCGTTCAGATCGCGGACGGTCCCGCGCATGCTGGCCGCCGTGCGTTTGACATTCTGGATGTCGTTGTCCATCAGATGTTCGAGCTGTTCGGGGCGTTTGATGCGGCCGTTTCTCATTGCGACGCCGGGTGGGGTGACTTCGTCGATCGCGCGCATGATCTCGGATTCGAGGGCTTTCAGCTGTGCTTTCAGCAGCGCGTTGTATTCGCGCAGGGTGTTCTCGGCCAGTGCGTCCGTCACGGCGGCGTCGCCTTGCAGGGTCTGGTTGTGCAGTTTCAGCAGCGACAGCAGATCCTTGTTCTGGTAGGCGGTGTTGAGGCCCTGCATCGTTGCGGTCTTGCGGATTTTTTCCGCAGCGTCGGACTCGCGGTCGGGGTGGATGCTGCTGGCCAGTTTGCGGTACAGCGTGC
>JANLSB010000496.1:0-2586 GCA_031362125.1 Lysobacterales bacterium
GATCAATGCTGAGCCCGCCCAGCGTTTCCACTTCAGCGACCATTCGTTCGTGATGGATTGAATCGGATGATGTACAAGCACATCCCGATCGGACGATTCAAGTTCTGATCCGCACCCAAAGCGTTTGATCTTCGTAGGAGCGGCGGGAGCCGCGAAGCCAGCGGCATCTCCGTTGCTGCGACCCATGCAATCAGACCCTTGGTCCCGGGGCCGCGGCTTGTATCCTCACGAAGATGTTGCGGGTTTCGCGGCTTGACCAGCCTTCGGCTGTTGAAAGTCGCCGCTCCCACAAAAAAGCCACTGCGTCACTCCAGAAAAATCAGCCACGCCGCCACCGCGATCAATGCGAACCCCGCCCAGTGGTTCCACTTCAGCGGCTGGTCGAGGTGCATCGCCGAAAATCCCGCGAACACCACCAGGGTGATCACTTCCTGCATGCCCTTGAGCTGCGCAGGCTACGCGCAACGCGTTGTTCTGAAAAACATTTCGGAGCGAAAACGCGGGGAAACGTCAGGGGTGTCCCGGTCTCTGCCGGTCCCGTACTCCGGTCCCCGCAGAGTGGAGGTGCGCCGTCCTGCGGCGCGTCCAGGTCATGGCATGGTCGAACTCAACGTGCGCTCGCCGCGCAGCATGCGCGAGGCTTCGCCCATCAGTCGCAGGTAGCGATCAGAAGGGACCGCTTCGCCGTCGATGTCCAGGGTGACGAAGCGGCCGGTATTCGGCACCTGACTGGCGTTCTCGGCGATCTTGAACATCGCCGTGCCCTCGTCCACCTCGTCGTACATCGCCACATAGATCATGGTCGCACCGGCAGCGGTGGCGTTGTACGCCTGGCGCCAGAAGAAGCGGCCGCCGCGGCGCGGGATCTGATTCAGCGGCGCGGTGCTGCTGTCCTGCAGGTTGTACCAGGAGAAACCCGGCCAGATCACCGGCATGTAGGCGACGCCACTGTTCTGCAGGGCGGTGAGATCCGGTGCGATCTGGTTGGTGCGCCAACTGTCGGCGCCGGCATCGTTTGCGTAACGGCCGACCGTCCACGGGCTGACCACAGCGGCATCGTCGTAGGCATCGCGCCAGGCCGAGGAATGCGTGCGCCAGTTCGAGTCCACGCCGAGCACCACCGTCGCGCGATAGCGTGCGGCCGCGTCGGTGTTGAACCAGCGCACCAGTTCCTTCAGTTGCGCAGCGGTGCCGGGGCGGTCGCTGACGCCGAAGCCCCAGATCGCGACCACCGGCTTGCTGTTGTGCCGCAGATAGCGGCTGCTGGCGGTGATGGTCTGGTTGTCCACCAGATGTATCCAGTCGTTCTTGATGTCGCTGATCAGCGTGGTCGCGTTGCCGCCGGAGATGTCGTACATGTTGGCGAACACGCGGCCGTGCGTCTCCGAGCCGGCGCGCACGTTGGCGAGCACGCGGTCGCGCGCGCCGCGGATGGCGGTGGCCTCGCCGATGAATCGCTGAACGAACACCCCGTCGATGCCGTAATCGCGCATCCACTTCACATGGCGCGCGACCGTGGCCGGCGTGTAGGCGCTGTACAGGCCTGCGTTCGTGCCGTTGCGGTAGCTGAAATTGGTCGCAGTCAGTTCGCTGGCGGCGTATTCGCGCAGATCCGGCCACATGTCGAAGCTGATGTTGCTGGCGCTGGGCGTGACGTTGGGCGCCCAATGCCGCCAGCCGCGGCCGCTGCCGTCGCCAGAGGTGGTGAACCAACCCTGGTAGCCAGCCATGATCTTGCGATTGAGCGTGGAGGCATCCACCAACGGCTGCGCGGTGCCGGTGGACCACACTGCGGCATTGGTGTTGGTGTACAGCACGAGGTTGCCGTCGTTCTGCATCACCAAACGGTTGACGAGGGCGCCGGTGGTCTTGCTGGACCACAGGGCGGCGTTGCTGCTGGTGTAGAGCACCAGATTGCCGTCGCTCTGGAGGGTGAGACGGGCGCCGCCTTGGCCGTCGGTGGCCGACGCCCAGAGCGTCTTCGAGTCGAACATCCGGCGGACCACCAGGTTACCGTCGGTCTGGAACGTGAAACGGTGGCTGGCGTCGGCCGACGCCAGAAATTGGTTGGGAGTCATGCTTTGGTTGACGATGAGCGTGTCGGCGGCAAGGGCCGCGCCGGCCATGCACAGCCCCGCCAGCAGCCCGAGCAGGCGCAGCAGGTTGGTTGTTACGACGTTGGATGACATTTGCAGGTCCTTATCAATTGAATTCGGGCTGTCCGCAGACGGACGGGAGCGCATGCGTGATGCAGAGGCGTGTCATTGTGGGAAACGGGTGGGAAACAGGTGGGAAACAGGGATCAGAGCAGCCTTTCTCGGCTGCGTTGCATCTCATCCGACGTCTTCGGCCTGCCGATCTTGCGGGGACCAGCCGGTCGTCCAAGCTGCGCTTCGATCGCCACGCGAAAATAGTGGGTGTCCTGGTTTTCTATTGGTTTTCTATCACAGTCAACAGAAGGAGGCGTCCGACATGAAGGCTAAACTGGTTGGTATCGATTTGGCAAAGAGCGTTTTCCAGATTTGCGTGATTGCGCTGAGCGGCGGCGTGTTGTTCAACAAGAAATTCACGCGGGCCAAACTTCTT
>JANLSB010000764.1:0-2407 GCA_031362125.1 Lysobacterales bacterium
GCGCGCGCAAGGCCTGATCGCTGCGTTTTTTGAGATCGGAAACGATGAAAGGGCGCCAATCATGGCGCCCTTTTTGTTTGCGTCGATGACGTCATCCCTCAGGGAATCTGGCAGCCATTGCGGATCAGACAATCCTCATAGGCGCCATAGCAGATCGCGAACGGCGTGCCGGATGCACGACACTGGTTGAGCTGCCTGTAACAGGTGTTCGAGCGACAGGCGGCATCGGCGAGCGTGGATGCGGTCAATAGTACAAACGCGGTGGCGACGAGCGTGGTGTTGAGCAGATTGCGTTTCATGGGTAAGTCCTTCCGTTGGATGCCCCTGCAGCCTCACGCTAGCACGATCGGAGATCGCTTTCTTGCGCTGGCGCACGGTTCGTGCATGCACGATCGTGAAGCAGTCCAAGCGGTATGGAGGGGCCCGGTTTTTCAATCGATGCGTTGCGTCGGACAAAAAACTGCGGCGCTGCTTGTCGCCGATCGTGGTTGTTCAATCCTGATAAGCGCGAATCAATGTGTTCAGGTGCACACGCTCTGCGTCGCGCAGGAACGGTGCCAACAACATCATCACCTGGATGATGCCCTGGCGGATGGCGACCTGTTCGTCGCGATCGCCGCGGGCGGCCGAGTAGTTGAGCCAGAACGTGGACAGTACCAACACATTGGTGGCTGCGGAGTTCAACTCGTCGGCGGAACCGCGCATGATGCCGGCCTGCGATAAACCGCGCATTACGAGGTGGGCACGCTCATCGGCGCGTTTCAAAATACGTGCGAACCGCAGGCGAATGCGGCGGTTGCGGCTCAGGATTTCGACGAGGTCGCGATAGAGGAAGCGGTAGTCCCAGATGCACTCGAACACCAGATGCAGTTGCAGCCAGATGTCTTCCAGCTCGGGTAGCCGGCCATTGGGCGCGGCGAGCGCGTTGTCCATGCGCTCCTCGTAGCGCGCGAACAACTGCTCGATGATGTCATCCTTGTTGCGGAAGTGGTAATAGAGATTGCCCGGGCTGATCTCCAGCTCGTCCGCGATATGGTTGGTCGTGACGTTGGGCTCGCCCTGCGTGTTGAACATCGCAAGCGAGGTATCGAGGATCCGCTGTCGCGTCTGTCGTGCCATCGAGAAGGTGTCGCTGTGGCCCGGGGTCGGAGTCAGCCGGCCAGCTTCTTCACCAGATCGACGTACTTCTTCTTCGCATCGTCCTGCGCAGTGCCCTTGAGCTTCGCCCAAGCCTCGTACTTTGCGGTGCCGACGAAATCGAAGAAACCCGGCTTGTCGCCACTAACGTCACCTTCGGAACCCTGCTTGAACAATGCGTACAGACGCAGCAGGGTGTCGTTGTCGGGGCGCTCGGCCAAGCTCTTGATATCCTTCGCGGCTTGCTCGAAGCTGTTGTGCAGATCTGACATGGTTCTAACCCTCCCGTGAAGCGGGCATGACAGCATGGCGCGGCAGGCGGGTCAATACGATCGCAGACGGATACTTCGGTGTCTCCGCCGCTGGTGACCCGGTTCACCCGACGGCCCCGGATTGTTCTTGAACGCCGGCTCTGGCAAGTTAGTCGCTTCGGACCGCGCCGCGGTCCCGGAACCCGGCATGGGAATCCCGAAAGGGCACTTCTTGTCGGGCTCTATTCTCATGAGGGCGAGGACATGAGTTATTTCGTTACCGGTGCCACCGGGTTTCTGGGGCGTTTTTTGGTGGGTAACCTGTTGAAACGCAAAGGCAATATTTATGTGTTGGTGCGCAAGGATTCTCAGAAAAAATTCGATGCGCTGGCCAAGAAAATGGGCTGGGATCTGAAGCGGGTGCTGCCGGTTCATGGCGACATGACGACAGCCAACTGTGGCCTGACTGCAGCCCAGCAGCGAACATTGACGGGCAAGGTCAAGCATTTCTTCCATCTGGCGGCGATCTACGATTTGACCGCCAATGCTGAAAGTCAGCGCAAGTCGAATGTCGATGGCACCCAGAACGCCCTGGATCTGGCGGCAGCCATCGGTGCCGGCTGCTTCCACCATACGAGTTCGATTGCCGCAGCCGGTCTTTACCCGGGCGTATTCCGCGAAGATATGTTCGACGAGGCCGAGGGTCTGGACGATCCCTACCTGCGCACCAAGCACGATTCCGAGGGTCTGGTGCGCAAGGAGAAGCGAGTCAAGTGGCGAATCTACCGCCCGGGCATGGTGGTCGGTCACTCGCAGACCGGCGAGATGGACAAGATCGACGGCCCCTACTACTTCTTCACCTTTCTGAAGAAACTGCGCGAAATGCTGCCCCCCTGGATGCCCACGCTCGGGGTGGAAGGCGGCCGGATCAACGTGGTCCCGGTCGATTTCGTGGTCGATGCCATGGACCACATCGCTCACAAACCCAAGCTCGACGGTCACTGTTTCCACCTGGTCGA
>JANLSB010000627.1:0-5496 GCA_031362125.1 Lysobacterales bacterium
CAGCGATGACGATGCGAAGGGTCTGGTCCGCGCCGCCGATATCGGCGGCCCACTGCTCGACTGGAAAGCCAAGGGCAGTACGCTCGAATACCTCGGCACAGAAGACATCGACGGCACCGATGCGCACAAGCTGCGCGTCACCTTCAAGAACGGCGACAGCCAGGTGCTGTTTCTCGATCCCGATCATTTCCTCGAAATCCGCATCGAAGACCACCAGTTCGTGCGCGGCCAGGAACAGGTCAATACCAGCGACCTCGGCGAATACGCGCAGGTCGACGGCGTCTACTTCCCGATGGAGCAGGGCCAGATGCAGATCGATTCGATCACGCTGAACGCGCCGATCGACGCCGCGCAGTTCGCCTTTCCCACCGCAAAACCCTGAGCCGGAGCCGGTCATGCATCCCTCGATCAAAGTCCTGACCCTGAGCCTGAGTGTGAGCATTGGCGCGACGCTCGCCCTGGGTTTCTCCGCCGCCTCGCAGGCGCAGGAAGCTGCCCGGCAGCCCGACCAGGGCGTCATCTCCGGCCTGGGCATCCGCAACATTGGCTCGGCCACGATGAGCGGCCGCATCTCCGCGCTGGCCGCCGTGCGCCGCAAAGACGGCAGCCTGACGGTCTACGCGGGCGCCGCCAGCGGCGGTGTGTGGAAGTCCACCGACGGCGGCACCACCTTCCGGCCGAAGTTCGACAAGCAGCCGGTGCAGTCGATCGGCGCGCTCGCGCTGAATCCGAACAATCCCGACCATGTCTGGGTCGGCACCGGCGAAGCATGGACCCGCAACTCGGTGTCGATCGGCGACGGCGTCTACCGCTCCACCGACGGCGGCGAAAGCTGGAACAACGTCGGCCTGCCGAACTCCGAACGCATCGTCAAACTCAGCGTCGATCCGCGCAACGGCGAGACCGTGCTGGCCTGCGTCACCGGCAAGCTATGGAGCGATTCGACCGAGCGCGGCGTGTACCGCACCAGCGATGGCGGCAAGACCTGGGCGCAGGTGCTCAAGGGCAGCAACGCCTCCACCGGCTGTGGCGGCATGAGTGTGGATGCGAAGAACCCCGACGTGATGTTCGCCTCGCTGTGGGATTTCCGGCGCAAGGGCTGGACCTTCCGCTCCGGCGGCGAAGGCCCCGATGCGCCCTCTGGCGGCGGTCTGTACCGCTCCGCCGACGGCGGCAAGACCTGGAAAGAAGTGACCGGCGGTGGTCTGCCAGCGAAACCCTATGGCCGCATCGCGGTCGCGGTGGCGCCGTCGAATTCCAGCGTGGTCTACGCCTTCATCGATGGCGTGAAAAGCGCGCTGTTCCGTTCCGACGACGGCGGCAAGACCTGGGACCGCCGCGACGACAGCCAGATGATGGTCTGGCGGCCGTTCTATTTCGCCAATCTCATCGTCGACCCGGCCAACGCCGACCGCGTATTCAAGCCGAACCTCCGCCTGATTCAGAGCCTCGACGGCGGCAAGACTTTCGCCGGCACCGGCGGCGCGCATGCCGATTTCCACGATGTGTGGATCGACCCGGCGGATCCGAAGAACGTTATCGCCGGCGACGACGGCGGCATCTGGTATTCGAAGGACGGCGCGGAGACCTGGTGGAAGGGCAACAACCTGCCGATCTCGCAGTTCTATCACGTCAGCACTGACGACAACGACCCCTACCGCGTCTACGGCGGTCTGCAGGACAACAGTTCGTGGGTGGGCGATTCGTCGTATCCCGGCGGCATCACCAATTCGCGCTGGGAGAACATGTACGGCGGCGACGGTTTCTGGGTGTTCGCCGACCCCACCGATCCGGATTATCTCTACGCCGAATCGCAGGGCGGCAATATCGCCCGCATCAACCGCCACACCCTGGATTCGCGCGATATCCAGCCGCGCAGCGAAAACGGAGAAAAACTGCGCTGGAACTGGAACACACCGCTGCACCTCTCGGCGAACGAGAAGGGCACGCTGTACATGGGTTCGCAGTATCTTTACCGCACGCGCAACCAGGGCCAGACCTGGGAGCGCATTTCGCCCGACCTGACCACCAACGATCCGAAGAAACAGCAGCAGGAACTCTCGGGCGGCATCACCGTCGACAACTCCTCCGCCGAGATGCACACCACCATCTATTCGATCAGCGAATCGCCGAAAGACGGCAAGGTGATCTGGGTCGGTACCGACGACGGCAACGTGCAGGTCACCCGCGACGGCGGCAAGTCGTGGAAGAACGTGGTCGCCGGCGCCAAGGTGCCTGCGAACTCATGGGTCGCCTACATCGACGCCAGCCAGCACGACGCCGGCAGCGCCTATGTCGCCTTCGACCGCCACACCAACGGCGAGATGGGCCCGATGCTGTACAAGGTCAGCGATTACGGCGCGACTTGGACCGCACTGGCCACCCCACAGCAGCCCAAGACTGTTCGCGGCTACGCGCATGTGTTGCGTGAAGATCCGGTGAAGCGCGGCCTGCTCTATGCGGGCACCGAGCTGGGCCTGTGGATCTCGCTCAACGACGGCGGCCACTGGGCGCAGTTCAAGGGCGGCGACTTCCCGTCGGTCGCGGTGCGCGATCTTGTGGTGCAGCCGCGCGATCACGATCTGGTGCTGGCCACCCACGGCCGCGGCATCTGGATCATCGACGACCTCACCCCGCTGCGTGCGCTCACCGCCGACACCCTGCAGCAGGAAGCGGTGTTCCTGCCCGGCCGCCCGCAGCAGCAGCGCTTCCGCGCGTTCGGCGGCTGGTCGGAAGGCAACGCGTCCTATGCCGGCCAGAGCGCGACCACCGACGTGGTCATCACCTACTACCAGAAGACCCGCCATCTGTTCGGCAAGCTCAAGCTGGAAGTGCTGGACGCCGACGGCAAGGTCGTCGACACCCTGCCTACCAGCAAACGTCGCGGCCTCAACCGCGTGTACTGGTCGATGAGCCTCAAGCCGCCGATGGTGCCGCCGGCCGCATCGCTCGCCGGCTACAGCCTGCAGGGCCCGCGCGTACCGCCGGGCACCTACACCGTGCGCATGACCAAGGGCGACCGCGTCTACGAGGACAAGATCACCGTCGGTCTGGACCGCCGCGCCAAGTACAGCGTCGCCGACCGCAGGGAAAACTTCGACGCCAGCATGAAAGTCCATGGCATGTTCGGGCGGATGAGCGACCTCGTCGCCAAGCTGCAGGCGGTGCGCGGCGGTGCCAACGCGATCGGCGGCAAACTGCCCGAGAACGACCCGCTGCGTCGCCAGTTGAGCGCACTGTCCGAACGCGCCGACACCATGCGCAAGCAGATCGTCGCGACCAAGGAAGGCGGCGCCATCACCGGCGAAGAACGTCTGCGCGAATTCATGGACGGCCTCTATGGTGGCCTGATCGGTTACGAAGGCAAACCAGCCGATACGCTGGTCGCCTACACCGGCGTGCTCGACCGTCAGCTGGGCACGCTGGAGACCGACTTCACCGCCCTGCGCGACGGCGATCTGGCCAAGGCCAACGCCGCATTGAAGGCAAAAGGCCTGCCGGAGATCATGATTCCCGACAAAGCCCCGCTCGCCTGGCAGTCCTCGGGCATCCTCGATGCCGCCGCCGCGCAGGGGCATCGCAAGGCGGGCAAGCCGAAGAAGTAACCTCCCTCACCCGCAACACGCACGAAGGGCACCGCAAGGTGCCTTTCGCATTTGCTGCAGAACAATGGATGGATCTGCACTGCATCGACAGACAGGACTGCGATTCCCGCTGCGCATGCTCTTGCCGGCATGCTCTTGCCGGCATGCCCTTGCCGGCACAGACGTCTGCGGGCGAAGATCGGGAACACCCGCGTCGCGTATCCGCATGCACACCACCGCAACCGATTGGCGCGAGGCGCTGGCCGTCGCACTGACCCGCATATTGCACAGCGATCACGCCGCCGGCATTGCGGCGGACTCACTCGGCGCAATGCCCGAGCGTCGCCTGCCTGCGCTCGACGAAGCGATCCGTCGCCAGTCATGGCCCGCGCAGTTGCCCGGCTTCGCGTGGCCGTTCCAGGCGCAGCCATCCGACGAGCAGATCGACGCACAGCTGTTCTGCGTCGGCTGTCATGCCGACGGCCGCATGCGCGAACGCGCGCTGCGGCTGATGCGCAAACGTCAGGGACGGCTCGCCATCGCGCTCGCCTTGATCCGCTGCGACGACTGGGTGCTACAGGTACGCCTCTGCGCCGAAGACACGCTGCGGCAGATCGTCGCCGCCGATCCCGCCGCGCTGTTCGCGCATCTCGATCTGCTGTTCGCACTGCGCCCGCGCCTGCGCATGCAAAGCGGCGTCTGGCGCACCCTGATCGATCCGCTGCTGCTGGCGCCCGCGCACGCGACCGCACGCTGGGCCGCGCTCGATGACAGCCGCCGTCCACTGTTCATCTGCGATCTGATCCTGCGTGCCGATCCGTTGCCGGCCGAAGCGCTGGCACTGCGCACGGTGCAACACCGCGACCCGGTCGTCGCCAGTTGGGGGCTGCGCGAACTGCTGTCCCTCTGTGGCCCGTCGGTCAGCGACGAGCTCATCGCACGCGCCCTGCGCCACCCGAGCGCCTCGGTGCGCGCGCACGCCCTGCGCGCCCGTGCGCGCACCGACGACGACGGCTATCGCGCGCTGCTGCAGGCATGCCTGCTCGATCCCTCGGCATCGGTGCGCGGCGTCGCCGCCTATGCGACCCGCGCGCTCGGCATCGATCCGCGCGACACCTGGCGCGATGTCATCGACCATGGCAGTGCACCCGACACGCACTATGCCCTGCTCGGCCTCGGCGATCGCGCCGAAGCCGAAGACCTCGTCCGCATCGCACCGTGGCTGCAGCATCCCACCGGCGAACTGCGCTGCGCCGCACTGCGCGCCGCCCTGCGCGCCGGCATCGACCACCCCGCAGCCCAACTGCACGATGCGCTGGCCTCACCGTCCAGCAAAGTCATCGGGCTCGCGCTGAAGCTCGGCATCACCGTGCCCGCTTTCATGACCCGCGAGACCCTGACGCAGGCGTTCACCGTCGCCGCGAACCCCACCACCCGCAAGCGCATCGTAGACGCCACCCGCCAACTCGGCCGCTGGAACGCGCTCGACTGCCTGCTCGACTTCATCGATGACGAAGCGCATGCCGCCGATGCGCTGCACGCGCTCACCGCATGGCAGCGCGAAACCGGCCAGCGCTACGCACCGCTGTCCACCGACCACAAGCAAGCGCTGCTGCAGCGGATCGATGCGTTGACGCCGCAGAATATGCATATCGCATGGCTGCCGATCCGGCGCATCGTCGAAACGGGCTGAACCCCGGTGTCTTCGCAGTTGGTCCATAGGGCGTGCTCAAGCACGCCATGTGAAGCAACGACTCCTTTCGCACACCCGAGCCAGCTTCGTACGGCGCATCAGCCGAAAGCGTCATGCGCCGTGAGCAACGAAAAACGCGGACAGTCGAAGCAAGGTGCACGACGCGTCGACCCCGCTCAGACAAGCCTTGGGCCCTGAATCACCGGGCCGCTCTGGTCC
>JANLSB010000637.1:0-2142 GCA_031362125.1 Lysobacterales bacterium
CCCTTGGCGATGATCGGCCCGGTCGGTGCGCCGATCGGCGAACCGCCCGCAGGCTCCAGCGATACCGCCAATGTACTGCCCTCGACCAGGGCACGCCGCAGATCGTCCGCGATCACGATTTCGCTGCTCTTGCCGGCCGGCAACAGACCCAACGAACGAGGGGCTTCGCCGGCGGGAATCAGCCACAGTTCGGTCACCCGGCCTTCTGTATCGGCGGGCGCCGGCACCGGCATCAACAGCAACGTGCCGCGCGCGGGATCGATCGAAGCCAGCCAACCTGGGGTTCCGTCGTCGCGAAGCAATGTCGTCACCGCGCGCTGCTGCGCTGCCGGTGCCACTGCGACAGTCCCGGATAGCGTCGGCGGCACCTGCGGGCTGATGAATACGACCGTCAATGCGGCGGCGGTCGCCAGACCCGCTGCGGCCTGCCAGAAGCCGATGCGTTGCCATGGCCGTCGCGCGCTGGTGTCGTTGTCCAGCGGCGACCAGCCCAGTCGCGTGCGGATGCGCGGCCAGATGAATTGCGGTGGCGCAACCGGCGCGATTTCGTCGAGCATCGCCGCCAGACGCTGCTCCCATCCGTGGACGAGACGCGCGAACGCCGCGTCGCGTTCGATCCGCGCCTGCGCGTCCCGGCGCTGGGACGCATCCAGCACGCCCAGCACGTATTCGCCGGCCAATACGTCGGCCGTCGGCGGTTCGCTGCCCGGATCTCGACCATTGGAATCTCGACCATTCGAATCCCGATCGGAAGACGCGTCGCGGATGTTCATGCTTCCAGACACTCCCGCAGTTGCATCAATCCACGGCGGATCCAGCTTTTCATCGTGCTCAGCGGCGAGCCGCTGCGTTCGGCAAGCGTTTCGTAGGTCACGCCTTCGAAGAAGGCGGTGCGGATCAGCGTGCGGCGATGGTCGTCGAGTTTGCCCATGCAGGCATCGAGCTGCGCGCGTTCCGCGCTGGCTTCCGCGTGCTGCAGCGGTGAAGGTCCGCTATCCGGCATCTCCGCCGCGTCTTCGATCGGCCGATGGCGATGCTTCGCCGGCGATGTGCGCAGACGGTCGATCGCCTTGTTGCGGGCGATCATCGAGAGCCACGCGCCGGCACTGGCGCGCTCGGCGTCGAATTGCGCGGCCTTGCGCCAGATGTTGGCGTAGATCTCCTGCAGCAGATCTTCCGCTTCGCCGCGGTCCGTCAGGAAATGCAGACAGATACCGAACAGCTTGGCGGATGTCGCGCGATACAGCGCGTCGAACGCCGTGCGGCTGCCGCTGGCGATGTCGGCCAGCAATGCGGCGGCGGGATCGCCGTCTTCCATCGGGGATGTGAAGGATAACTCTGACATCTGCGACACCTTGGTAATGCGAAGGGAGAGTGCAAGGCCAGGCTGCGGTCAGTGGCTGCGATCGATGCATGCCATTACGCACGTGCTCTTCATCCGGATGCAGCGGACCGTGATTTCCTCTCGACGCGGCGAGTGTAGCGCGTCGCCAAGGCAGGCATGCATTCCCGACGAACGGTCGCGTCCTTCTTTTCGACCCGTGCGTAAAGGACCACCAGGAACAGACATCGCATCCGATGTCTGCCCATCACCGGCGCATCCCTGCGATGCGCCACAGCCAGGAGCGAATCATGAAACACACAGTCCCCACCTCCGTCGCCCGTCGGCGGTCCCTGCAGAAACCTGCCATGTTGGCGCTGGCGTTCGCTGCGACATTGTCCGCAGGCCTTGCCTTCGGATCGAGCCATCGCGAAGCCCCGTTGATCACCGAAACACCGAAAGTCGATGGCACCGATTTCTACATGTTCCGAAGCTATGAAACCGGGCGTGCCGGTTACGTCACGTTTCTGGCGAACTACCAGCCGCTGCAGGCGCCGTACGGCGGCCCGAACTATTTTCTGATGGACCCGAATGCGGTGTACGCCATCCATATCGACAACGATGGCGATGCCAAGGAAGACATTTCCTACTACTTCAAGTTCTACAACAAGTTCAAAAGTCTGACCGTGCCGGTGAATGGCGTCGATGTCCCGGTGCCGCTGAGCAATATCGGTTCTTTCGGCGACACTTCCTCGCAGGACGCGAACCGCAACGTGTCCGAAAGCTTCAGCGTGGTCACCATCGTCAACGGCAAACTCGGC
>JANLSB010000666.1:0-3892 GCA_031362125.1 Lysobacterales bacterium
TGCGCGATCCAGAAAGGCTGGGCCGAGTCCAATGTGGCATTGCAAACCCGCAAGCCGAAGTTCAAACGCAAGCGCGAACGGCTGACGCTGGACATCTACAGCAAGATCTGGGCGCTGGCACCCGGCTGGCTGCGGATAGCGATGGATATTTCGCTGATCACGCTGATGCGGCGCGATGACGTCGTGCTGCTCAAATTCTCCGACGTGCGTGACGGCTCGGTATGGGTCGTGCCGAACAAAAGCGACACAACTACCGAACTCAAGCTGCAGATCAAACTCACGCCGCAGCTAACCGAATTGTTCGCACGAGCGCGCGACAACGTCGTGTCACCGTTCATTGTCCACCGCCTGCCAGAGAAGGCACGCCCTAGCGACATGCGCGCCAAGGATCGGACGCACCACACCCAGGTCATGGCCGAGCAGTTAACCCGCGCCTTCGCGGACGTGCGCGATGCGGCCGGCATCGGTGGCGAGAACCCGCCGACCTTCCACGAAATTCGCAGCTTGGGCGGTGCCCTGCTGCGCACCGAATCGGGCTGGACGCGGGGGCAGGTCAAGGAGCTGATGGGCCACACCGAAGAGACCACGACGCAAATCTACCTCAATGGCCACGACACTCCGTGGACGGAGGTCACTCCCGGTTTAACGCTGCCGATTCACCGTTGAATAGGGTGAGAATAGGGTGAAAATAGGGTGCAGCCCTGAAACGACAAACGGCCCGAAGGCCGTATGTGTTTGAATCTAAAAAAAAATTTGGTCGGGGTAGCCGGATTCGAACCGACGACCACCAGTCCCCCAGACTGGTGCGCTACCAGGCTGCGCTATACCCCGGGTAGGACGGGCATTGTACCCGCTCGAACACGGGCTGGGCCAGCGGTCAGCGCTTCAATAGTTGCAGCACTTCTTCCAGCTCCATCCGCACCTGGCGGATGATCTGCGTACTCATCGACGACTCCTGTTTGGCGCCGTCGCCATCCAGACGCAGCCGCGCGCCACCGATGGTGTAACCCTGTTCGTACAGCAGGCTGCGGATCTGGCGCACCATCAGCACGTCGTGGCGCTGGTAGTAGCGGCGATTGCCGCGACGCTTGACCGGCTTGAGACTGGGAAATTCAGTCTCCCAATAGCGCAGCACATGCGGCTTCACGTCGCACAGCTCGCTGACTTCACCGATGGTGAAGTAGCGTTTCGCCGGGATCGGCGGCAATTCGCGGTTACTGCCCGGGTCAAGCATCGGCCACGCCTCCGGAATACGCTTCGACGCGCTCCTTCAGTTTCTGGCCGGGACGGAAGGTGACCACGGTGCGTGCGGAGATCGGAATCTCCTCGCCGGTCTTGGGGTTGCGGCCAGGCCGCTGGTTCTTGCGGCGAAGATCGAAATTGCCGAAGCCGGACAGCTTGACCTGACGTCCCTGTTCCAACGCTTCGCGGAGCACGTCGAAGAACGCGTCCACGAATTCCTTCGCCTCGCGTTTGTTCAGTCCGACTTCGTCGAACAGTCGCTCGGCCATTTCAGCCTTGGTCAATGCCATCCGTTTCCCCCAAAACGAGCCCAGATCACCCCAGGTCCGGACTGGCGAACGCCAACCCGGGCCTGGTTCACGAGCGGATTTCCGCGCCGTGTTCCCCGCGCAGCGCGGCGATGACTTCAGCCACCACCTGATCGATATCGCGGTCAGTGAGAGTGCGTGATTCCTCTTGGAGAATCAAGCCCATAGCGAGGCTCTTGCATCCGATTTCGACCCCTTTGCCGACGTAGCGGTCGAACAGCCGGAGGTCCTGCAGGGATGGACCTGCGGCGCGTTGCACGGTACCCGCCAAGGCCGCCCAGGGCACCCCTTCCGGGACGACGAACGCGAGATCCCGGCGGACGGACGGGTACCGGCTCAGCGCAACGGATCGGGCGAGCGGGCGCTGCTGCAGGGCAGCCAGATCCAGTTCGAAGGCCATGACATCAATATCCAGGTCCAGGGCCTTTTGCAGCCGGGGATGGAGTTGGCCGATCCAGCCGATCCGCTCGCCGTCGCGGTGTACATCCGCCGATCGGCCCGGATGTCCCCACGCCGCGAGCGCTGGCCGGTATTCCAGGATCGCGCCCGAAGCGGCCGCGAGACTGTCGAGGTCGCCCCTGATGTCGTGGAAATCAACGGCCCGGGTCCGCACATCCCACTGCTCTGCGTGGGCATCACCGCAGACCACTGCGGCGAGGCGTCGGGTTTCAAGCGGCGCTTCACCGGCACGCCCTGCGAAGACCTTGCCGATCTCGAACAACCGTACCCGCGACTGCTGGCGCACTGCATTGCGGCCCAGCGCGGCAACCAGCCCAGGCAACAACATCGTGCGCATGATGCCGAGTTCGGCGCTCAGCGGATTCGCCAGTGGTACCGCACTATCGGTGGCCTGCCACTTGGTCAGCAACGCATCGTCGATGAAGGCATAGTTGATCGTCTCCAGATAATCGCGCGCCACCATCTGGCGCCGCACGGTCGCTTCGTCCAGCAGTGTCTCGCTCGGAGACACCACCCGCGTAGCCCCGCCCGGCAGCGTGGTCGGAATCGCGTTGTAGCCGTGGATGCGCGCGATCTCTTCGATCAGATACTCTTCGATCGCGATATCGAAACGGCGGGTCGGCGCAGTCACGCGCCAGCCATCGCCCGTGTTTTCTACACCGAGTCCCAATGCGCGCAGGATGCGTTCGACTTCGACATCGGCCACGCGCACACCGAGCACGCGCGCAAGGCGTTCGCGGCGCAAGTCGACAATCTGCGGCTGCGGCAGATCGTCATGACGCACCGCTTCGGTCACCGGACCCGGCACGCCGCCAGCGATCTGGAGAATCAGTTTCGTGGCGTACTCGACCGCGATCCGCGGCAGCTCCGGATCGACGCCGCGTTCGAAACGATGACCGGCATCGGTGTGCAGGCCGAGCTTGCGGCTGCGTCCGATGATCGCGGAAGGTATCCAGTGCGCCGCTTCGAGAAACACATTGCGGGTAGCATCGGTGACGCGAGTGTCGTGTCCGCCCATGATGCCGCCGAGCGCTACCGCACGCGCGGCCTTGCCGCCTGTGCTATCCGAAACAACGAGAAAATCTTCATCGAGCGACACGGTACGACCATCGAGCAGTCTGGTTTCCTCGCCCGCACGCGCGTGACGCACGACGATCGGCGATTGCAGCGCGTCCTTGTCGAAGGCATGCATCGGCTGGCCGAGTTCCAGCATCACGTACTGGGTGACGTCGACCAGGAAACTGATCGGGCGTACGCCGCTGCGACGCAGGCGCTCGGCCATCCAAAGCGGCGTCGCGGCATTGGTGTCGACGCTGTCGATCACACGGCCGACGAAGCGCGGCACTTTCTCGCCCGCATCCAACTCGATCGCAAGCGTGGCGTCGCTTTGCGCAGGCACCGGCGCGGCATCCAGCGGCTCGACCGTACTGCCGAGCGCAGCCGCCACGTCGAAGGCGATGCCGTACACGCCAAAGCAGTCGGCACGGTTCGGAGTGAGCTTCAGCTCGATCGAAGCATCCGGCAGGCCGAGATAATCGGCCAGCGGCATGCCGACCGGCGCGTCAGCCGGCAATTCCAGTAGGCCGGACGCATCGGCATCGATCCCGAGTTCCTTCGCCGAGCAGAGCATGCCGTTGGATTCGACGTTGCGCAGTTTCGCGGCCTTGATCGTCAACTCGCCGACCTTCGTGCCGATGGTCGCGAGCGGCACATGCAGACCCGGGCGCGCGTTCGGCGCACCGCAGACGATCTGCAACAACGTGCCCTGCCCCGCATCGACCTGGCAGATCTGAAGGCGATCGGCTTCAGGGTGCTTCGCACATTCGACGATGCGCGCGACGACCACGCCATCGAGCGCGGCGCCGAGCACGGTCAGCTCTTCG
>JANLSB010000705.1:0-9806 GCA_031362125.1 Lysobacterales bacterium
CGGTCGCATTCGCGGCGAGGATCGCTTCGCGCAACGAGATCAGCCCGTCCGCGCCGCGGTCAGCGGCGCGGACGGTGCATCCCGGGGGACGCCAGCATGGCCAAGACGGTGGTTCTCGGAGCAGGTCTGGGTGGATTGGCCGCTGCAATCCGGCTGCGCGCGCGCGGGCATGAGGTCGATGTCTACGAGCGTCTCGACGCACCTGGTGGTCGTGCCCGTACCTTCCGTTTCGATGGCATCGATTTCGACGCCGGCCCGACCGTGATCACCGCGCCGTTCCTGCTCGACGAACTGTTCGCCCTTGCGGACCTGCGTCGCGAAAAGGAAATCGAATTACTGCCAGTCCGGCCGTGGTATCGCTATCTGCTGCCAGAGGGCGATGCGTTTGACTACGGCAGCAGCGCCGAGGAAGTGGTGGAGGCGGTCGCCGCTTTCTCGCCCCAGGACCGTGCGGGCTATCTGCGCCTGCGCGAGTACTCCGCCGCGCTGTATCGCGAAGGCTATGAGCGTCGCGGCGACACCCCGTTCCACACCTGGCGCTCGATGTTGTCCGCAATGCCTGCGCTGCTGCGCCTGCGCGCCGATCGTTCGGTCTACGCTGCGGTCTCGCGTTTCATCCGCGACCGCCGTCTGCGCGAAATCCTCAGCGTGCACCCGCTGCTGGTCGGTGGCCACCCGTTCCGCACATCGGCGATCTATGCGCTGATCGTGCATCTGGAACAGGCGGCCGGCGTCTGGTACGTACGCGGCGGTACCGGTGCGCTGGTGAGCGCGCTGGAGCGCGCGGCCATCGGTATGGGCGTACGTTTCCACTACGGGAAGACCGTGCATCGTCTGCATGCACCCCGTCGACGGGTGGAGACGATCGAATTCGACGACGGCGAGCGCATCGCGCCCGATCTGGTCGTGAGCAATCTCGATCCATCCACGCTCTACGGCCGTCTGCTGGATGCGCCGAAGCGTCGTCGCTGGACTGCGCGCAAGCTCGCGAAACAGCGTCATTCGATGGGGCTGTACGTGCTGTATTTCGCGACCGATGGCGAGTATCCCGAGGTTGCCCATCACACCATCGTGCTGGATGCCGATTTTCGCAACCAGCTCGACGATCTGTTCGATGGTGACACGCTGCCGGAGCGCTTCAGCGCCTATCTGCATCGTCCCAAAGCCACTGATCCAACGATGGGGCCGGACGGCGTCGATCCGTTCTACGTGCTGGTGCCGGTGCCGAATCTGCGCGCGTCGATCGACTGGGACGCTGCAGAGCCGATGTTGCGCGAGCGCGTGTTCGATTTCCTGGAGCGCCGCGCGTTGCCCGGCCTGCGCGCGCGCCTGCGTTTCGAGCATGCGATCACCCCCCGATATTTTTCCGACACGCTCATGAGCGCGCACGGCAGCGGATTCTTGATCCATCCGGATCTGCTGCAGTCGGCGTATTTCCGCTTCCACAATCGCTCCGAGGAATGCGTCAACCTGTTTCTCGTCGGCGCGGGCACGCATCCTGGCGCCGGTGTGCCTGGCGTGTTGACCTCCGCGAAAGTGCTGGATCGACTCATCCCTGCGGCGGAAGGCGCCGATGGCGCGCGCTGATCCGGTGCTGACGGATGCGCTTGAATCGCTGTCTGCCAGCGCAATGCGGCGGCATGGGCGCACCTTCTTTCTCGCCAGTCTGATGCTCGGTTCGCGACGACGCGGCATCGAAGCGCTGTATCGCTTGTGCCGACATATCGACGATATCGCCGACGACGACCATGTAGATGTCGAAGGTCGGTGTCGCGCTTTGCGCGATCTCGACGAAGCGCTTCGCCGCGAGGATATTGCCGTGCCGTGCGTGTGCGTCGCCGTGCGCCTGCGCGACGCGCACGGTCTGCGTCTGGCCGGCCTGCATCGATTGATCGAGGAAGCCGCGCGAGATCTCGATTTCCAGCGCCCGCAGACTTTCGAAGACCTGTTGCGCTACGCCTTCGGCGTGGCCGGCGTGGTCGGCTGGATGCTGTGTCCGATGCTGGGTGCGCGCGATCCGCATGCGATCGCGCCGGCGGTGGCGCTGGGCATCGGCATGCAGCTGACCAACATTGCCCGCGATGTCGTCGCCGACGCGCGCATCGGCCGGATCTATCTGCCGCACGACTGGGCGCCGCAGTTGTCGCTGTCCGCACTGTCCGCCGCCGAACCCGAGGCTTTGTGCGACGCGCACGCTGCCACGCTGCGCCTGCTCGACGAAGCCGAAACCTTCTATGCCCTGGCCGAACGCGGCATGCTGTTGCTGCCGGCACCGCCGCGGTGGTCGATCCGAGCGGCTGCGCGGATGTATCGCGATATCGGTCGGCGCGTGCGCGAACTCGGTGTCGAAGGCGCGAACCAGCGCGCCATGGTCGGTCCCTGGCGAAAATCGTCTCTACTGATCTCCAGCGCCAGTGGCGTGTCGCCGCGCTTCGCACGTCCCGCACCGCCGGCGCTGCCGGTGGTTCTGCGCGACGAGCTCGAACGCCTGGACGCGGCATGAGTGCCGAATCGATCGCGATCGCCGGCGGCGGACTTGCGGGGCTCAGCCTCGCGCTGCAGCTGCAGTGTCAGCCTGCGTTCCGCGGCCGGCTCACGATCTACGAAGCGCGGGACGCGTATCTCGACGATCGCCGCTGGTCGTTCTGGCCGGTGCTCGCGCATCCATTCTTGACGCCACCGCTGCAGCGCTATCCGCAGCTGCGGATGACGGCGCGCGGCCGCACGATCCAGCTCGATTGCGCCGAAACGCCGTTTGCATGTTTCGCTGCCGGCGACCTGTATGCCGAAGCACAGGCGCGACTGGATGGCGACGCGCGTTTTGAACTGCGGATGGGCGCTGCCGTGAGTGCCATCGATGCTGATGCGAAGGGTGCGATCGTGCGTAGCGACAATGGCGATATGCGATACGACCGCGTCTTCGATGCGCGTCCGCCACGGCTCCAACCCGAGTTCCTGCAGTGGTTCGTCGGTGGCGAGATCGAGTTGCCGGTTGGAGCTGCGATGCCGCAACCGGTGTTGATGGATTTCGATGTCGATCAGGACAATGGCCATAGCAACGACCACGCCCACGACATCGTCTTCGCCTACGCGCTCCCGCAGCGCGACCACACGGTGCTGGTGCAACTGACCTATTTTCTTCCGCGCGGCACATCGCCGCCGACCGATGCCTGGTCGCGCTGGCGGCGCTATGTCGTCGAACGTTTGCGGCTGGATCCTTCGCGCCTGCGCCGGGAGGAATGCGGTGCGATTCCGATGCATCCGTTGCGTCGGCAGGTCGACGCCGCCTCGCGAGTGCAGCCACTCGGAGCCGCCGCCGGCTGGATCCGCGCGGCGACCGGTTATGGTTTCGTCGACACTCAACGCGCCTGCGCCCGCCTGGCGGAGGCACTGGTTCACGCACCGCAGGCTGCGGCGCGGGTGCGTCCGCGTGCGCGCATCGACGATGCGATGGATGCAGTGCTGCTAGAAGCGATGCGTCGGCATCCGCAGGACGTAGGCCGCTGGTTTCTGCGCCTCTTCGAACGCTGCCCCTCTGCCCGTCTGATCCGCTTTCTCTCCGGCGAAGCCACGATGGCCGACCGCTTGGCGGTGATGGCGGCGCTGCCGGCGGGGCCGTTTGTCGCCGCGGCGCTGCATCGGAGCCTGCGCGGCCGCGTGCGGGGCGGCGCATGAATCGGCGCGAAGCCGGACGCTATGGCCTTGGGCTGCTCGCCTGCCTGCCGCTGTGGGCGATCGGGCGCGATGTGCTCGATGTTGCCGCAGTGCTCGCCATCGCACTGATCGGTACGCCGCACGGCGCTGCGGATACTCTGCGGCTGCGTGCGTTGGCGACTGCGGCCGATGGCGCGGTTCGATGGCTGCTGTTCCTGGCCTGCAATGCGCTGTATCTCGCGGTCGCGGCTGCGGTGTGGTGGCTGATTCTGCGTTGGCCGGCGCCGGCCTTGCTCGGTTTCGTACTGATTTCGCTGCTGCATTTCGGCGCGACCGACGCGATGGCCGAATGGCGTCGTGTCGCATCGGACCCGGACGCATCGGCGGATCGCGCCAAGGTGCGGACGACCGTCATGCGCACTGCGGCGATGAGCGCTGTGGTTGCCATTGCCGCGCCGTTCGTGTTTTGGCACACCGACGTGCAGACCTATCTGCGCTGGCTTGGGCTGACTGCCGGCGAGGCGGCGCGCTTTCCGCCTTTGAACGCTGCGATGACGGTTGCGTTGGCGCTCGCGCTCGCAATGATCGGCATCCGCCGCTGGCCGCTGAGCGGATGGCGGCTGCCGACGGCCGTGTGGATCGCCGGGCCATCGTTGCTGTTGCCGCCAGCCGCCGGATTCGCGCTGTACTTCTGCGCCGTACACGCTTCGCGGCATTGGGCGCAACTGCGTATCGATCAGACCGGGCTGCCGCTGCGTCCGGTGATCGTGACGATGCTGGCGACGGTCGCGCTCGCGCTCGCATTGCTCTGGCATCACCAGGGCGCGGCGTTCGCGCCGAGGCTGGTGCAGGTGGTGATCGTGGGCCTAGCGGCGCTGACCGTGCCGCACATGCTGCTCGACGCTGTGATGCGTTATCGGCACACGTCGAATACCTGACCGAAAACGCATGAAAACGACATGGCCGAGTCCTGTCCACCGTCGGCCTCGGCAGACCTGCTACCAGCGATCGGGCAGGACCGTGTCGTCGGGCATCGGCGTCATCCCCACGCGCAGCAGATAGCGGCGTTTGCCTTCGCGGCCGAAATACTTCAGATACAGCATCAGCCGTTCGCCCTGCGGCGCTTTGGCGCCCTTGTCGTTGAGGTGCAGATCGGAAAACCGGTCTCGGATCGATCCCGATCAGCCGCAACAACCACGACGGCCTGTGCGGCGACCAACTGCCGCGCGTGCATTATCTTGATGCCGCAGCGTTCGAGGCATTGGGCGATGAGGTCACTTGGGAGTCTTTCCCGGTGCGGCGATGATTGCGCGAGAGCGGCGCTTATCGCTGCGGACGGTCAGTCGTTTCGTTCCACCTTCACCCGCAGCACACCATCACGCAAGCGCGCATCGAGACGTTCGCCGACCTGCGCATCGTGCACGCTGCGGACGATGCGGCCGTCGACGCGCTGCAGGATCGCGTAACCGCGGGCGACGGTCGCCAGCGGGCTGACCGCTTCCAGCGAGCGCGCAAGC
Source organism: Lysobacterales bacterium (assembly GCA_031362125.1). Classification (GTDB taxonomy): domain Bacteria; phylum Pseudomonadota; class Gammaproteobacteria; order Xanthomonadales; family Xanthomonadaceae; genus Lysobacter_I. The sequence goes on from JANLSB010000705.1 coordinate 5,172, forward strand.
CCATGCAAATGCAGTGCGTGCTTTTGCAGCGCACGCACGGTTGCGGCCTGCGGGCGTGGGGCCAGCGACTGCAGGCGATCGCGCAGCAAGGAGAGCCGGCGCTGTGGCCGTGCGGCATGCAGCACCGCAGCGGCGTGTCGCAGCTGTGCGCGACGACGCTGATCGGCCTGCGTCCAACTGGCGTGCAGCCGGCGCAGGGCGTCTTCGTGGCGACGGCGCAGGGCATCCAGCCGCGCCTGCGGACGCAGTGCCTGCAGGCGCAGGGCTGCGCGGTCGGCGCGCTGTGCGGCGTGGCGCAGTTGGCGTTCGTGTACCGATTGCAGGCGGCGCATCTGGGCGCGCAGATGCGCGGCGAGGTCTGCGCGATCCGGGACCAGCAGCTCGGCTGCGACCGACGGCGTCGGCGCGCGCAGGTCGGCGGCGAAATCGGCGAGGCTGACATCGACCTCATGCCCGACCGCCGACACCACCGGCACCGGCGAGGCGGCGATCGCGCGCGCCAGCGCTTCGTCGTTGAACGCCCACAGATCTTCCAGCGAGCCGCCGCCGCGGGTGATCAGCAGGGCGTCGTAGCGGCCGCTGCGGCCTGCGGCCTGCAGCATGCGCACGATCTGTGCGGCAGCGGTTTCGCCCTGGACCGGGACCGGGAGGATGTCGACTTCGACCAGTGGAAAGCGCCGCTGCAGCACGCTGAGCACATCACGCACCGCCGCGCCGCTGGGCGAGGTGAGGATGCCGAGTCGGCGCACATGCGCGGGCAGGGCCCGTTTGCGGCTCTGGTCGAACAGACCCTCGGCCTGCAGCTTGGCTTTCAGTTGTTCGTAGGCCCGCCGCAGCGCGCCTTCGCCGGCTTCCTCCATGGTGTCGAGGATCAGCTGGTAGTCGCCGCGCGCTTCGTAAAGCGTCAGCCGGCCGCGCGCGAGCACCCGCAGACCCTCGCGCGGCGTGAACTACAGCCACTGGCTTTTCGGCTTGAACAGCGCACAGCGGACCTGGGCGCGCTCGTCCTTCAGCGTGAAATACAGATGGCCGGAGGCCGGGCGCGAGAGATTGCCCAGCTCGCCCTCGACCCAGATCAGCGGAAAGGCGTCCTCCAGCAGATTGCGGGCGAGGGCGTTGAGCTGACTGGGCGTCAGCGCCTTGCGATCGTCGCTGGAGGGGAAGGAGGACATCGGCACAGGATACCTGTCAGCCGCTCCGGCGCTTCACGTCTCCACTCGGGAGAGGTGAAGCGCCGCGCGCGGTGGGAGAGGTGGTACGGCCGCCGACAAATATCGCGTGCCGACGAACCCTCTCCCCCGACCCCTCACCCGAGGGGAGAGGGGGGTGCGTCGCGGGCGTGCACATTCCGCAGCATTCCCGACGGGTAGAATGCGCCCATGTCCGCACAGCCCTTGCCCTGCCAGTCCGAAGACGCCGCGCCGCTGTTCGGCCCCGCGTCGCGCCGTTCCACCCGTCAGGTCCGGGTCGGCGGCGTCGCCGTCGGCGGTGATGCGCCGGTGGTGGTGCAGTCGATGACCAATACCGACACCGCCGATATCGCCGGCACCACGAAGCAGATTGCCGAACTGTGGCGCGCGGGCTCGGAGCTGGTACGGGTGACGGTCAATAACGCCGAATCCGCCGCCGCGGTGCCGAGGATCGTCGAGAAGCTGGCGATGATGGGCATCACGGTGCCGATCATCGGCGACTTCCACTACAACGGGCATCAGCTGCTCGCCGCCGAGCCGGCCTGCGCCGAGGCCTTGGCGAAGTACCGGATCAACCCCGGCAACGTCGGTTTCGGCAGGAAGCGCGACACCCAGTTCGCGCAGCTGATCGAATTCGCGATCCGCTACGACAAGCCCGTTCGCATCGGCGCCAACTGGGGCTCGCTGGATCAATCATTGGCCACGCAGCTGATGGACGAAAACGCACAGCGCGCGATGCCGTGGGACGCGAGCCGCGTGCTGCGCGAAGCGCTGATCAGATCTGCCTTGGATTCGGCGGAACGCGCGGTCGAGATCGGTCTTGCCCGCGAACGCATTATCCTCAGCGCGAAAGTCAGCGGCGTGCAGGAATTGATCGCCGTGTACCGCGACATGGCGGCGCGTTCGGATTTCGCGCTGCATCTGGGGCTGACCGAAGCCGGTATCGGCAGCAAGGGCATCGTCGCCTCGGCCGCCGCGCTGGCGGTGCTGATGCAGGAAGGGATCGGCGACACCATCCGCATTTCGCTCACGCCCGACCCCGGCGGGTCGCGCACCCAGGAAGTCATCGTCGCGCAGGAACTGCTGCAGACCATGGGTCTGCGCGCGTTCACGCCGATGGTCACCGCGTGTCCTGGCTGCGGCCGCACCACGTCGGAGTTCTTCCAGGAACTGGCGAAAGTGGTGCAGGAACACGTGCGCGCGAAAATGCCGGAGTGGAAGATCACCCATCCGGGCGCGGAAAACCTCACCCTCGCGGTCATGGGCTGCGTGGTCAACGGCCCGGGCGAATCGCGACATGCCAACATCGGCATTTCGCTGCCCGGCACCGGCGAAGCGCCGGTGGCGCCGGTGTTCGTCGATGGCGAGAAAAGCGTGACCCTGCGCGGCGAGAACATCGCGCAGGACTTCATCGGCCTGATCGACGGCTACGTCGAACGCAAGTACGGGCGTGACGCCCACGCCGGCTGAAGTGTTCGCGACGCTGCGTGAGGACCTGCGCTTCGGCGTGGATTTCCTGCGTCGCCGCCTGCTGCGGCTATCGCTGCTGTTCGTTGGTTTGCTGCTGCCGCTGTGGGGATTCGCCGAACTCGCCGATGAAGTGCGCGAGCGCGATCCATTTCCGTTCGATGAGCCGATCCTGCGTTTCGCGCATGCGCTCGCCGGCGACGGCCTCGACCGCGTATCGGTGTTCTTCTCCGCAGTGGGCTATCAGTACGGCGTGGTGCCGTTCGATATCGCTTTGATTCTGGCGCTGGCCTGGCGTCGGCGCATGCGCGAGGGCCTGTTCGCCGGTATCGCCATCGTCGGTTCGGCACTGCTGAATCTGTCGACCAAACAGTTCTTCGCCCGCGACCGGCCCAGCCTGTGGGAATCGATCGCGCCCGAGACCACCTTCAGCTTTCCCAGCGGCCATGCGATGGGCTCCGCGACGCTTGCCTGGGTGCTGCTTCTGTTGGCCTGGCGTACGCGTTGGCGCTGGCCGGTGACCGTCGCCATGACCGGCTTCGCAGTGATGGTCGCGTTCTCGCGGGTCTATCTGGGCGTGCATTACCCGTCCGACATCCTTGCGGGCTGGACGGCGGCCTCGGTGTGGGCGGTCTCGGTCTACGTCCTGCTGTTCCGCAATGGGGCGCGGCCCTGGCAACCAGTTTTACCATCGGTCACGTAGTAGCTTTCGGCGCGGCCTTATGCTGCCAGGTTATTTGTGCGCCGCAGCATTCACCGTTTCAAAGCAGACTTTGAAAATACCTGTGGCCGGCACGTGCATTTGGGGTGCGTGAAGCCTATACAATCGGCGAATCGCTCGCCCCAGCGGTGAATCGAGTGGAGCGCCTATTCCCGTCGACGACGGCCGCGCTCCAGGGGCACAGCATCGATACAAGGCTATTGATACAGGGGTTTCGTTTCTAATCTTCGTTTACCGACTTTTCCCGGGGGACAGTTCTATGTCACGCATCAAGAAGTGGGGCGTCGCAGCCGGCGTATCCGTGCTGGTCGCCGCTGCAGCTATGGCTGCCTATCAATACACAACGAATGGATCTGGCACTCCGCTCGTCACCGACGATGCGGGTACTCCCGCGTCCAGCGCTGCAAGCGCACCCGCAGGTGCTGCGGCAACTGACGGCGGCGGCGTCAACGCAGCTGCCGGCTCGGCTACCGATACGCGCGAAGAACGCAGCACGTATATCGTCGTCTTCAAGGAAGCCGCGCTGGCCAGCTACAAGGGCACGCTCCCGGGTATGGCCGCACCCGAACGCGTCCGCGACGAGCAGGGCACCCTGCGTCTCGACGCACAGGGCGACAATTCGGAGGAATACGTCGATTACCTGAAAACCCGCCAGACGCAGATGGAAGCGCGCATGTCGACGATGGCCGGCCGTGATGTCACGCCGCGTCTGACGATGCAGCACGCGCTCAACGGCATGATCGTGGATCTGACCGAAAGCGAAGCCAATACCATCCGTCGCATGTCCGATGTCCGTCTGGTCGAGGAAAATCGCGATGTGCCGATGGATACCGACCTTGGTCCGCAGCTGATCGGCGCCAACCCGGTCTGGACCGGCACCAATCCCGGCGCGCCAGGCCCGTACCGCGGTGAAAGTATCGTTTACGGCGTGATCGACTCGGGCATCAACTTCGGCAGCCCGTCGTTCGCAGGGGTCGGACCGGTTGATAGCTACGTGCATGTCAATCCGCTGGGCGCCGGCAATTATCTGGGCAGCTGCGCCACAGGCGGCGTGGATGCCGGACGCTGCAACGACAAACTCATCGGCGGCTACGACTTCGTATGTGGTGCGCCCGCCAATCTCTGCGGTGCGACCAATATCCGCGAAGAGCCCGGTTTCGGCGATACCAACGGTCACGGCAGCCACACCGCATCGACCGGTGCCGGCCGAGGACGCGACGTAGATACCGGAATCGACCGCATTCAGGAACGCCAGCG
>JANLSB010000717.1:0-3249 GCA_031362125.1 Lysobacterales bacterium
GATTCGCGGCTGAAGCCGCTCCTGCGAAAAACAGTACGCCTGGGCGCACCCTATGGAAGCGGGTTACGCCAGCGCTTGCGCCGCTGGCATGTATGCGTAGCCCAGATCGTCGGCGACCGCCTTGTAGGTGATCTTGCCGGCGTGGACGTTGAGACCGTTGAGCAGATGTTCGTCGTCCAGCATCGCCTTCTTGGCGCCCTTGTTCGCCAACTGCACTGCGAAGGGCAGGGTGGCATTGGTCAGCGCGAACGTCGAGGTACGGGCGACGCCGCCGGGCATGTTCGCGACGCAGTAATGGATCACGCCGTCCACTTCGTAGGTCGGGTTCTGGTGGGTGGTGGCTTTCGAGGTCTCGAAGCAGCCGCCCTGATCGATCGCGACATCGACCAGCACCGAGCCCGGGCGCATCAGCTTCAGCTGTTCGCGCGAGACCAGTTTCGGCGCGGCGGCACCCGGGATCAGCACCGCGCCGATCACCAGATCGATGTCCGGCAGGCGTTCTTCGATGGCGTCGTGGGTCGAATAGATCGTGGTCAACTGATGGCCGTACAGCTCATCCAGATACTTCAACCGCTCCAGCGAGCGGTCGAGGATAGTGACGTGCGCATTCAGACCCATCGCCATGCGCGCGGCGTTGATGCCGACCACACCGCCGCCGATCACCAGCACTTCCGCTGGTTTGACGCCCGGCACGCCGCCGAGAAGCACGCCGGAGCCACCCTGGGCTTTCTCGAGCGCGTGCGCGCCGGCCTGGATCGACATGCGTCCCGCGACTTCGCTCATCGGCGCCAGCAGCGGCAGGCCGCCCTTGCGGTCAGTGACGGTTTCGTAGGCGATCGCGGTGCAGCCGGATTTCACCAGCGCAGCGGTCTGATCCGGATCGGGTGCGAGATGCAGATAGGTGTAGAGGACCTGGCCATCGCGCAGCATCGCGCATTCGACCGGTTGCGGTTCCTTGACCTTGATGATCATGTCGGCGCGACCGAAGATCTCTTCGGCGGTGTCGACGATATCGGCGCCCGCTCTCTGATACATCTCATTGGTCAGACCGATGGATTTACCGCCATCGCGCTGCACCATCACCTTGTGACCATTCCCGACCAGTTCGCGCGCGCCGGCCGGAGTCAGGCCGATTCGGTACTCGTTGTTCTTGATTTCTTTCGGGACGCCGATCAGCATGGCTGGATTCCGTGGATAGGGTGGTTGGCGGGCATTAGGCCGTTTGCGCGATCACATGCGCAAGGGTCTGGAAGATGCGATCGATGTGCTCGCGTTCGAGGATCAGCGGCGGCGATAGCGCGATCACGTCGCCGGTCACGCGGATCAGCAGGTTTTCCTCGTGGAAGCAGCGGGTGAACACATCGTAGGCGCGGGCCCCGGGCGCACCGGCGCGGGATGCCAGTTCGATCGCGCCGATCAGGCCGAGATTGCGTATATCGACCACATTCGGCTGGCTGCGCAGGGCGTGGATGGCGTCGGCCCAATACGATTCCAGTTCGATCGCTTTCTCGAACAGGTTTTCTTCGGCGTAGGTGTCCAGCGTCGCCAGCGCGGCTGCGCAGGCCAGCGGATGGCCCGAGTAGGTATAGCCGTGAAAGAGTTCGATCACGTTTTCAGGCCCATGCATGAAGGCCTCGTGGATCCTGTCGGCGACGAACACTGCGCCCATTGGCACGCAGCCGTTGGTGAGGCCTTTGGCGGCGGTGATCATGTCCGGCTGCACGTTGAAACGCTGCGCGGCGAAGGCCTTGCCGACGCGTCCGAAGCCGGTGATCACTTCGTCGAAGATCAGCAGAATGCCGTGCTTGTCGCAGATCTCGCGCACACGCTCCAGATAGCCCTTTGGCGGCAGGATGACGCCAGCAGAGCCGGCGACCGGTTCGATGATCAGCGCGGCGATGGTGCTTGCGTCATGCAGCAATACCAGACGTTCCAGATCTTCCGCCAGTTCGACGCCGTGCTCAGGCAGACCACGGCTGAAAGCATTGCGTTCGATGTCGAGCGTGTGGCGGATGTGGTCGACGCCCGGCAGGAGACTGCCGAACCATTTGCGGTTGTTGGGTAGACCACCCACCGAAATGCCGCCGAAACCGACGCCGTGATAGCCCTTTTCGCGGCCGATCAGCCGGGTACGCTGGCCTTCGCCGCGGGCGCGGTGGTAGGCGAGGGCGATCTTCAATGCAGTGTCGACCGATTCCGAGCCCGAGTTGGTGAAAAACACGTGATTGAGGTGATCCGGCGCGATCTCGACCAGGCGTTAGGCCAGCGCGAACGGCAGCGGATGCGCCATCTGGAAGGTCGGTGCAAAATCGAGCGTGGCAATCTGCTGTTGCACGGCTGCGACGATGCGTGGCCGGGCATGGCCGGCGTTGCAGCACCAGAGGCCGCCGGTGCCGTCGAGGATTTCGCGACCATCGACGGACCGGTAGAACATGCCCGACGCGCTGGCCATCAGGCGTGGATGGTCCTTGAACTGACGATTGGCCGAGAACGGCATCCAGAACGCCTCCATGGCGTCCGGCTGTCGGGCGGCCTGACGGGCGTAGTGGTCACCGAAACCGGCTGGCGTTTCCGGGGAAGTGTCTTCGCGCATGAACAGGCTCCAAGCCGGTGGTTCGTACCGGCAGGCGCCGGGCGGGTAGTGATGCGAAGCTTAGCGCGTTGAAAAAACTTTACAACCGATGTCGAAAACAACAAAAATGCCGCAAGGCCGCAAACGTGTAAAGTATCCCGCATCAATAAAGTCGACGGATTATGAATGAATATCGGTGCTCGCCTGCAACTCGTCCGCAAGACCAAAGGCCTGAGCCAGCGCGAGCTGGCCAAGCGGGTGGGTGTCACCAACAGCACCATCTCTTTGATCGAACAAAACAAAGTCAGCCCATCGGTCAGCTCCCTAAAAAAGGTGCTCGATGGCATACCGATTTCGCTCGCAGATTTTTTCACGCTTGATCTTCCCGCCTGCGACGAGGACAGCCCGTTCTTCGCCCCCGATCAGCAACCCGATCTTGGTACCAATGGCATCCATTACTTCCTGGTTGGCAACGGGCTGACAAGGCGGCAAATGTGCATCCTGCGCGAAGTGATGCCGCCCGGCAGCGATACCGGCGACAGCATGCTGTCGCACGATGGCGAAGAAGGCGGTGTGGTGATCGGCGGCCAGGTCGAGATCACCATCGGCGAGCATGTGCGTGTATTGGGTGCCGGTGAAGCCTATTACTTCGAGAGTCGGCAGCCACATCGATTTCG
>JANLSB010000737.1:0-6399 GCA_031362125.1 Lysobacterales bacterium
CGGCCACGCGCGCGGCATCCATGGCCCGGTCGTAATAGTCGGTCTTGAGGCCCAGTCCCTGCGGGATATTGTTCGCGAGGAAATCCTCCGAAGCGCTTTCGCGACGAGCGCCGGTGCTCGGGTCCACGATGATGCCGGTCGACCCCTTGAAGACCAGCACCGGCTTGGCATCGGGTCCGAGTATGGATTTGTCCGGGAGATAGATCTCGGCGCGATAGCCCGATTTGTCCGGATGCAGCATCTCGTTGATCTGTTGCTTGGTCAGCTGCGGCGCCAGCGCCTGCAGCTGCTCCGGATGTTCGCTGGCACGCGTCCACCCTGCCGGGGGTTTGCCTTCGCCGCGCGCGGATTCGTACACGTCTTCGGCCAGGCCCGCCATGCGCTGCGCGTGATAGCCGCGGGCGAGCTTGTCGGCCTCACCGCCCTTGCCAGCGCCGCGCAGGTCCGACAGCAGATGGTCCTGGGCTTCGCGCTCGACGCGGACGACATCCTTCGTAGGGTCGGTCATGGTGCAACTCCTGGGCGCGACGTTTGCTCTCATGCTAACCCATTGCAGGCGGTTCGCCGGCCGGATTCATACCGCCGGCCCGGCTTTCTGCTATTTATTGCATCGGCTCCTCCCCCGCCCGGCCCGCCATGTCTTCGCTGTCCACTCGGCTTCTTTCCCGCTTGGCACCTGCCGTGCTGATCTGCGCCGCGCTGTGCGGCTGCGCGGCGCCGCTGTCGGCGTCGAGCGACAACACCCGCTCGGAGCATGGCGCAGAGCGTTTGTTCGAAGGCAAGGCGCTGCAGCTCGCGATCGCGGCCGAACACGGAGACGCCGACGCCATCCGCCGACTGATGCGCGACGAGAAGGTCGACCCCGATACGATCTTCGCGAAAGACGAAGGCCTGCCGCTGGTCGCCTGGCCTGTGTACACGCGCAATCCTGCAGGATTGAAATCGATGCTGGACAACGGTGCGGACCCGAATGCGCGTCGCCCGGAGTATGTCGACAAGCGTTATGATGACGGCAGCGGCGGTCGTTACTTCACCTACGAAAACGCGATGGTCTACGCCGCGCAGGAAGAGAATCCCATCTATCTGCAATTGCTGCTCGATCACGGCGGCGATCCGAACGCACGCAATGGCAACAACGAGCCGCTGACCTACATCGCCTTCATCAAGCAGAACCAGTGGCAGAACGTGAAGCTGCTGATCGAACGCGGTGCCGATATCCATGGCGCGTCATGGTCGGGACGACCGATCGACTGGTACAGCGGTCGCGGTGGCTTCGAACAGACCTACTGGCTGCTGCAGCATGGTGCCGATGCCACGGTCGTCACCCATGGCGCCGATCCGAAACACGACTACATGCCGGTGGTGGCCGACATCTACTGGCACCCGGGCAGTCCCGCGACCACCGAATGGCAGCGTCGCTGCCAGCATTGGCTGCGCGACAAAGGCATCAAGCGCCCCCCCATGCCCGAATATCTGCGCGATATGCGCAAGACGTTCAAATTTCCATCCGAAGAAAAAGATATTCCATTGCTTTGATCTCCGGCACGGCGACGCAGCCAGCCGCGTTTCGTCGCCGCATCTCTTTGACCCATTCCGCATGCATCGCCCTTCTCCGCCCGACCTGCCGGCGCTGCCGCCTCCATTGCCACCGCTTTCCGTTCCACGGCGCAACGCCGTGGCGCCCTGGCAGCACCGCAGCGCGCTGTATCACGTTGCGGCCACCATCATCTGCCTGGTGTGCACTGTGCTGGTGGCGCGGTGGCTTGCGGATGATTGGAAAGCACAGTGGGGCGACCAGTCCTTCGTCGATGCCGTCGATCTGGCGTTGAACGGAACGCTCACTGGAGCGCTCGGCAAGTGGCTGCTGATGGCGTTCCTGCTGTTCTGCCTCGTGTTCGGCATCGCGCAATTCGCATTGACCGCCGCAGTGTTCCGCTACTCCACGCGTCGCAGCGTACTGATGGTGTTCGCCTGGTTCAGCATCCTGACGCCTCCTGCCGGGACACTCGCCGGCCTGCATGCGCTTCGCCACCTCAGGGCCGAGGAGAAGGCGCTGGGTAAGCCCCAAAAGCGCTGACAAGCGCGGACGATGTCGGGCAAGGACGAGAATACGTTTTCAGAAGGCCTGCATCGCCTTGTGGCAGACAGGGATATGGACCAGAGTGCAGCGCGGTCGAATCCCCCGTGTTTTGCAGTGGTTTTATGCTGCACCGCACAACGAACGCGATCTCCACATCTGCGATGAGCCTCGGAGGCCAGGATGCGCACGTTCTCAACACGCCACAGCAATGCGCTGTCGGCAATTCTCGTTTTCTTCCTGACCCTGTTGCTCGCGGCCTGCGATCTGCCGCTGAGCGACAACGGCGCACCCATCGCTGCGGAGAAGATCACCGCGCTGGGCGATAGCGCCGCATCCAGTAATGGCGGTGCGACCAGCGGCATCTGCGATGCGATCACATCCAGCACGGTGCTGACGCCGATCCCGGCGCCGCCGCGCGACGGCGCGCCGATCGATGTGCGCATCCACTACAACCGCGGCGATGGCAACTATGCCGACTGGGGTCTGCATCTGTGGCAGGTCAACGACGCCGGCCAGTACATCGCCGACTATCCGGGCGTGTCGTGGCCGTCACCACTGGTGCGCTCGGGCATCGACGACTACGGCGCGTATTTCGAGATCCGCGCGTCGCAGTTCACCAATCCCGCCGCGGCCGGCTTCGGCTTCATCGTCCATCCGCCCGGTCAGAACGGCGATCCAAGCGTCGACCGCGTCCTGAAATTCACCGACGGCAACGAATTCTGGCTGCGCTCCGGCGACGCCACCGTGTATCGCAGCAACCCGCTGGGCAGCACGCCGGACATCGACACCGTGCGCGTGCACTACAAGCGCTCCGACAACATCTACAACCAGTGGGGCCTGCATCTGTGGCCGACCAGCGGCATCGATCCGGGTCGTCTCGCCGGACTGACGCTGGACCAATGGGGCAATCCGGTGCCGCTGGCGTCGATGCCGAACTATGCGGCGGGCAGCGGTGATGTGACCTTCGATCTGCCCGTGCTCAATCCGCAGGGCGACGCCAACCGCAGCGCGGTGGAATTCATCATCCACGGCATGCCGAGCAATCCGAACGGCGGCGTCAACAACAAGGACGGCTGGAACGACAACATCCGCGTCAGCTATGCCTCGCTGTCGATCAGCAACCGCGTCGGCCAGATCTGGCTGGTGCAGGGCACGCCGACGGTCTTCACATCGCCGCCGAACACGCGCCGCGTGTCGACCACCGACGCGCGCGCGATGTGGCTCACCCGCAATCTGCTGAAATGGCCGCAGGCCGACGATTTCGGCACCTTCAAGCTGTATCACTCGGCGAACGGGCAGATCGTCGCACCGCGCGGCCAGCCGGTCAGCGGCGCCGACGGCGCGCTGACGCTGCAGCTCGGCGGCAGCGTGCCCGCCGCCGCAGCGGAGCGCTTCAAGTACGTCGACGCCGGCGCGGTTCTGGCGGTGAACGCGGCGGATGAAGCGCGTCTGGGCGATCTGCTCAAGCAACAAGTCGTACTGGTGCAGGAAGACGCGGACGGCAAAGTGCTGGCCGCGACCACCATCCAGCTGGCCGGCGTGCTCGACGAGCGCTACGCCGCCGCCGAAGCCATCGACGACCTGGGCGTGTCGATCGATCGTGGCCGCGCCAGCTTCAAGCTCTGGGCGCCGACCGCACGCAAGGTCACGCTTTGCACGTACGGCGCGCAGGGCGTGGCGCACAGCGAGAATGCGATGAACTTCGATGCCGCCACCGGCGTGTGGGGCTTCGATCAGCGAGGCCAGCGTCACGGCCGCTATTACAAATACGCCGTGGAAGTGTTCGTGCGCGGCGTGGGCGTGGTCCGCAATCTGGTCACCGACCCGTACTCGATCAGCCTCAACGCGGATTCGCAGCGCAGCTATATCGCGGATCTCGATTCGCCGTGGCTGATGCCGCCGGGCTGGCGCTTCTACCGCTCGCCGAACAATGTGCGCGCGCAGGAAGACATGTCGATCTACGAACTGCACGTGCGCGACTTCTCGGCCACGGACACCAGCGTGAGCCCGCGCAACCGCGGCAAGTATCTGGCGTTCACCGAGTGGAACTCCAACGGCATGCGTCACCTGCGCGGGCTTGCGCGCGCGGGCGTGACCGACGTGCATCTGCTGCCGGTGTTCGACTTCGCCAGCACGCCGGAGAAGAACTGCGTGACGCCGACCATTCCGGATGCGGCGCCAGATTCCGACGCGCAGCAGGCCGCAGCCGGGGCGGTGCGCGGTACCGACTGCTTCAACTGGGGTTACGACCCGTGGCATTTCAACGCTGCGGAAGGCAGCTTCTCCAGCGACGCCGACGACGGCGCCGCACGCATCCGCGAGTTGCGCGCGATGGTGATGGCGTTGAACCTCAGCGGCCTGCGCGTGGGCATGGACGTGGTCTACAACCACACCAGCGCCTCCGGCCAGAACGACAAATCGGTGCTCGACCGCGTGGTGCCCGGCTACTACCAGCGCCTGAATGCGGCCGGCGACATCGAGCGTTCCACATGCTGCGAGAACACCGCCACCGAAAACCGGATGATGGGCAAGCTGATGATCGATTCGGTCAAGCTGTGGGCCACCCAGTACCGGATCGATTCGTTCCGCTTCGACCTGATGGGCCATCAGCCGCGCGCGGTGATGGAGCGCCTGCGCGATGAGGTCTCCGCCGCCGCCGGCCGTCCGATCCAGCTGATCGGCGAAGGCTGGAACTTCGGCGAAGTCGCCAACGGCGCGCGCTTCGTGCAGGCCTCGCAGCTGTCGCTCAACGGCAGCGGCATCGGCACCTTCAGCGACCGCGCCCGCGATCATGTCCGCGGCGGCTCGGGTTTCGACGGCGGCGTATCGCTGCTGCGCAACCAGGGCTATATCAACGGCATGCATTACGACGACAACGGCAGCGGCGGCAACAAGAGCCGCAACGACCTGATGTGGTCGGCCGACGTGATCAAGGTCGGCCTGGCAGGCTCGATCCGCGACTACGTGATGACCCTGCACTGGGATGCCTCGCTGCGCCTCGACCAGATTGACTACGGCGGCCAGCCGGCCGGCTATGTCGTCGATCCGCAGGAAGTGGTGAACTACGTCGAGAACCACGACAACTGGACGCTGTTCGACAACAACGCGTTCAAGCTGCCCACCGCCACCAGCCGCGAGGACCGCGCGCGCGTGCAGATCCTCGGCGCCGCAATCAACAGCTTCAGCCAGGGCGTGTCGTACTTCCACGCCGGCGTCGACACCCTGCGCAGCAAGTCGCTGGACCGCAACAGCTACGACAGCGGCGACTGGTTCAACCGCATCGACTGGAGCTACCGGGACAACGGCTACGCCGCCGGTCTGCCGCCGCAGGGCGACAACGGCGACAACTGGTCGGTGATGGGCCCGCTGTTGGCGAATGCACAGATCAAGCCGACCGAAGCCGAGACCCGCTGGACTCGCGATGCTTTCCGCGACCTGATGAAGATCCGCGCCAGCTCACGCCTGTTCCGCCTGCGCACCGCTGACGAGATCAAGCAGCGTCTGGCGTTCCGCAACACCGGCAGCACGCAGGTGCCGACGGTGCTGTCGGCGCATCTCGACGGCAGCGGCTATCAGGGCGCCGGTTTCCGCGAGGTGCTGTACTTCGTCAATGTCGACAAGGTGGGGCAGACGCTGACAATTCCGGAAGAAGCCGGCAAGCAATATCGCCTGCATCCGGTGCATACGGCCTACGACGCCGCCGATAGGCGCGCGGCTGCGGCGACCTATGACAGCGCCACCGGGCGCTTCAACCTGCCGCCACGTACCGCTGTGGTGTTCGTGGTGCGGTAAGCGCCAGCGGCATCGGATGCGTCACATCGAAACGGCGACTGCAGAGTCGCCGTTTCTTTTTCGGCAATTCAAACCGCGCGCATTCGCTTATGCTCATTCGCACCAGCGCGGCACGCGCATCCGGGAATGGAGGCATGTGGCATGATCGAAGTGCAGGGGCTGACCAAGCAGTACGACCGGCTGACTGCGGTCAAGGATTTGAGCTTCAGCGTACGTCCGGGCGAGATCATGGGGTTGGTCGGCCCCAACGGCGCGGGCAAGACCACCACCCTGCGTTGCGCGACCGGGATCATCCCGGCGACCCATGGCACGGTGCGGCTGTGCGGGATCGATCTGGCCGCCGATCCCGTGGGTGCGAAGCGCCATATCGCATTCATCGCCGACGAACCACGGCTGTTCGACTACCTCACCGTGCGCCAGCATCTGAATTTCGTCGCACGACTGTACGGCGTGGCAGACTACCTGCAGCGCGCAGATCCAATCCTCGCCGAGCTCGAGATGGCGGACAAGCAGGACATGCTGCCGTC
>JANLSB010000754.1:0-2488 GCA_031362125.1 Lysobacterales bacterium
GACGATCGTGTTACGCGCAATGGTCGAGCCGTTGGCCAGCTTCACGTCGTTGAGCTTGGTGAGGCTGTTGGCGTCATCGCCGCCCAGTCGATTGGTGAGCCCGGCACCCAGCTGACGATGCGTACCTTCCACATCGGCGGCACGGTGTCCGGCGCGGCTTCGATCGACAACGTCACGGTCAAGACCACAGGCGCGATCAAGTTCAACAACCTCAAGCACGTCGAGCACGCTGCGGGCCATCTGGTCGCGGTCTCGCGTTCGGGCGTGCTGTCGGTACTGGACGGACATGGCCGCGAGCGCGAACGTTACAAGGTCCCTTACGGCGCCACCATCCAGGTCAAGGACGGCGGCAATGTGAAGGCTGGCCAGACCGTGGCCAGTTGGGATCCGCATAGCCATCCGATCATGTCCGAAGTCGCGGGTTTCATGCGCTTCGTCGACTTTGTCGACGGTGTGACCGTGATCGAGAAGACCGACGACCTGACCGGCCTCGCTTCGCGTGAGATCACCGATCCGAAGCGTCGCGGCACCCAGGCCAAGGACCTACGCCCGCTGGTCCGCATCATCGACGCGAACGGCAAGGATCTGACCATCCCGGGCACCGATCTGCCAGCCCAGTACCTGCTGCCGCCGCGCTCGATCGTCAACCTGAAGGACGGCGCCCCGGTCGGCGTGGGCGACGTGGTCGCCAAGATTCCGCAGGAAGCCTCGAAGACCCGCGACATCACCGGTGGTCTGCCGCGCGTTGCCGATCTGTTCGAAGCGCGCAAGCCGAAGGATCCGGCAGTGCTGGCCGAGCGTTCGGGTATCGTCAGCTTCGGCAAGGACACCAAGGGCAAGCAGCGTCTCATCATCAAGGACACCGACGGCAGCGAACACGAAGAGCTGATTCCGAAGTATCGCCAGATCATCGTGTTCGAAGGCGAACATGTGCAGAAGGGCGAAACCGTGGTCGACGGCGAATCCAGCCCGCAGGACATCCTGCGTCTGCTCGGCGTCGAGCCCCTGGCCTCTTATCTGACCAAGGAAATCCAGGACGTTTACCGCCTGCAGGGCGTGAAGATCAACGACAAGCACATCGAAGTGATCGTCCGTCAGATGCTGCGCAAGGTCGAAATTACCGATCAGGGCGACAGCAAATTCCTGCACGGCGAACAGGTCGAGCGTCAGCGCCTGATCGAAGAGAACGCCCGCCTGGCTGGTAAGAACGAAATCCTCGCCAAGTACGACCCGGTGCTGCTCGGCATCACCAAGGCCTCGCTGGCGACCGAGTCGTTCATCTCGGCGGCCTCGTTCCAGGAAACCACCCGCGTGCTCACCGAGGCGGCCGTCCGCGGCACCCGCGATACGCTGCGCGGCCTGAAGGAGAACGTGATCGTTGGTCGTCTGATCCCGGCCGGTACCGGTCTGACCTACCACAGCCTGCGTCGCAAGAACGCCACCGGCCTGACCGATTCGGAAATGGCTGCACTCTCGGCGGCGCCAGCTCCTACGACCCCGGCTCCTGTGGCCGTGCCGGTCGTGGTCGCTGCGGAAGCTGCCGGCAACGGCGTTTCCGACATGATCGAGGGCGATTCGGAAGCCTGAGTTGGCATCGGCGCGCAGTCTGCTGTAGACTGCGCGCCTCTTTAGGTGGTTCAGGCCGCCCAGATCACGAAATGAGGCTACAGGATGTGCCTCGTATTCGGCCCAGGAGGGCGGGAAAGTCCGGAAGCGCGGCTAACTTAGGCTGGCGTGCGATTCCGGGACCGTAACGGCTCACCAAGCCGAAGCGGGCAAAGCATAAGCGTGTCGGCAGGTCGGGTTCCGATCTGCCGGCGTTTTTTGTCGTCGCGGTATCTCTCAAGGCACCGCGGCCCGGCTCATAGACCAACCAGCGACCCATACTCTGATGGCAACGATCAACCAGCTCGTGCGTAAGCCGCGCAACCCAGAAGTCTACAAAAGCACCTCGCCGGCGCTCGCCAACTGCCCGCAGCGTCGCGGCGTCTGCACCCGCGTGTACACGACGACCCCGAAAAAGCCGAACTCGGCGCTCCGCAAGGTCGCCAAGGTGCGTCTGACCAACGGTTACGAAGTCATCTCGTACATCGGCGGCGAAGGCCACAACCTGCAGGAGCACTCCGTGGTCCTGATCCGCGGTGGTCGCGTCAAGGATCTGCCGGGCGTGCGCTACCACACCGTGCGTGGCGCGCTCGATGCCGCCGGTGTCGCCAAGCGTCGCCAGAGCCGCTCGAAGTACGGCGCCAAGCGTCCGAAGTCGTAATCGGCGCCCGCAAGCATTCCGTAGGGTGGGCCCTGGCCCCACCCACCCGAAATACGGGGGGCCCCCGGCCCCACCCTACACACCGGTAATCGACTATGTCCCGTAAAGGCTCCACCCCCCAGCGCACCGTTCTGCCCGACCCGAAGCACGGCAGCGAAACCATCGCCCGCTTCATCAATATGGTGATGCAGAGCGGCAAGAAGTCCATCGCCGAAAAGATCG
>JANLSB010000798.1:0-2351 GCA_031362125.1 Lysobacterales bacterium
TGTTTACCCCATGTGTTTACCCCATGTGTTTACCCCATGTGTTTACCCCATGTGTTTACCCCATGTGTTTAACGTTTCCCCAACTGCCCCGGCACGAACCGCTCGCGCACCGCTTTCGCCAGCAGATCGGGCGGCAGCATGCCCTGGTCGAGAAGGAAGTTGTTGAAGGCGAGGCGGTCGAACTTGTCGCCGAGGGCGAGTTCGGTCTCGGCGCGCAGTTCGAGGATGCGGGCGTATCCGTAGAAATAACTGCCGGCCTGGCCGGGGGCGTTGAAGGTGTAACGGTCCAGTTCCTGGCGCGCCATCGCTTTGGACAGGCCGACATCCTCGATCAGCACTTTCTCGGCGCGTGCGCGGTCGATCATGCCGAGGTTGAGCATCGGGTCGAGCATCGCGCGCGCGGCGCGCATGAGCCGGAACTGCAGGGCGATGAGCTGGCCGTCCAGCGGTTCGTACGGAATCATTTCCGCTTCGGCGTACAGCGCCCAACCTTCGACGTTCACCGAGTTGAATGCGAACAGGCTGCGTGCCAGCGAGACGCCGCGTTCGATCATCGCGGTGAACTGCAGTTCGTGGCCGGGTCGGCCTTCATGCGCGGACAGCGTCCACGCCACTGAGGGGAAATTGAAATCATCGTAGGCATCGGCTTTGTCGTGCAGCGCGGGATTGCTCAGCGGCAGCACGAACTGGCCCTGCTGGCCGGTGTTGCCGACCAGCGGCGCGGGCAGGAAATGCGGCGCCGGTTGCGCGGCGCTTTCGGCGTCGGTGCCCAGACGCATCACAATCGGCCGGTTCGGGACATCGACGATGCGTTCGCGGAGGATGATCGGATCGATCGCGTCGATCACTTCGCGATAGCGCGTTTCCAATTGGTCGTTGGCGATGGTGTCGCGCTTCAGCGCGCGGATCACGCCGCGATAGTCGGTGGCGGCGATGCCTTTGTCCTTCGCGACCAGCGGCGCGAGGCGGTCCATCGCTGCGCGCGTTTCCATGAACGCGAGGCGCGCGCGCTGGATCAGCAGTGCCGGCGGAATGTCGATGCCGACCTGCTTCAGCTGCAGCGCGTACAGCTCCGGCGGGAGTTGGGTGTCGGTTCGCGCGTTGGGCAATACGTCCTTGCGCACCCATGCGGCGTAATCGCTGAACTGCTTGTCGATCGCGTCCAGCGCGGCGTTGCCGCCCGCGATCCCGTACTTGGCGAACAGCTTGCGAATGCCTGCGGCGTAGGTGTCGACGTTGGTCAACGCCTGCTCCACTTCGAGCCTGGTCGGGCGCAGCAGTTCGGCATTGCCGGCGCGCTCTTCATAGCGCTGGCGCGCCAGCGTGGTGATCGGCGTGGTGCCGGCGGTCATGCCGACGTAGGCCTTGATCCGGTCCAGTGCTTTCGCACAGCGATCCGCCGGCGTCTGGTCGGAGAGCAGGCCTTTCAAGCCCTGGAACACCAGCTGCGGCGCATCGGTGAAGGGCAGCACCAGGCGCTCGTTGACCAGGGTCGATTCGATGTTGTCGTCGGCCGCCTGAATCATGATCTCCAGGTCCTGACGCACGTTGGGGTCGCGCTCCAGCTCCAGTTTTTCCTGCAGCTGCGCTTTTGCTTCAGCAGTGGCTTTGCGGAAGCGCGCGGCGTTGTCCGGGCTGAGGTCGGCGACTTTGTCGTCGTAGCCGGGAATGCCGAAAAAGGATGCGGACTCGGGCTGGAAGCGCAGCTGCGCCTCCAACAGGATCTGGGCGTAACCGTTGCTGGTCTGCACCCAGGCCGGTGCCGGGGCGGGGGCATGCTTTGCGACAGGTGATGCGGCGGGCGTCGCAGCGGGTGACTGCGCGAAGACGCAGGCCGGCGCGGCGATCGCGAAGGACAGCGCAAGAGCGAGGGCAAGGGGCTTCATGGCGAAATCCGGTCGGAGGTTGTTGGGACACGCTACTCCCGGAAAGCGTCAGCGCACAGCGTCGAAGGTCATGTCGGTCGATGCTGCGCCGGGCATGGCGCAGCGGCTGAGATCGCACCCCTTCTATCGGGAGGCGTCGGTGTACGGCCTGACCGAACAGATCGGCTCCGCGCACCCATGGTTCGAGCGTGAGCGGATCGCTTGCGTGCTGTCGGCTGACGGCTTTACTGCCGTCCGTCCTGTCGCCTGCCACCCTCCGGTGATGGGTCGGAGGTGGTCGCTAGCAGATCGATTGGCGACCCGTCGCCCTCGAGGGTCAAGACCAGTTTGGTGACGCGCCATGCGCCCTTGTGCGGCGTTGCTTCGGCGGACAAGTAGCCGCTTTTTTCAGGCCCGTAAATCGAGATCTCCATCTTCGCAACCACTGCCTTCCCCTTTTCTGGGGAGTAGGTGGTCGCCTCGCTG
>JANLSB010000803.1:0-4763 GCA_031362125.1 Lysobacterales bacterium
GCGAGCCGCTGCGCCATCACCTGCGTCGGATCGATTTGAGCGACCCGCTGGGAACTGTCGGCAACGCTCTGCTGCAGGGCCTGACCGACATCGCCAACGGCGGTTCTGCCCCATGGTGATGAAGGATCCGGCGTGTTTGCCATGTAGAACCGTTGGCCATCCGGGCTGAACTGCGCGAAGGCGATCGTCTCGAGTCCGCGTGCGCGCGCCTCGGCGGTCATGCCGGCCGCGAGTCGTACGCTGGCATCGTCCGATGTCCGTCCCAGTTCGGCATCGCGTGTGTGAACAGGCGCCAGTGCCTGCTGGTACATGCCGTTGCGGGGATTCGTCCCATCGTCCAGCGCCGCACGGTCGGATGCCGGCGCGGCGAGCGGTGGCGTCGGCGGCGAAGGCGCGGGAGCATCTGGCCGAGGGGCATCTGGCCGAGGTGCTTCCGTCGGCGACGCGGGTTGCGTCCGCGCCTGCTCGATCTCCGCCGCCGTGGTGACGCTCCTGACTTCCAGACGCTGGTCGTTGCTGCCGACCAGCGTCGCGATGGCACCATCGGGCCGAACCTGCAGGCTGTACGGAGACTGGCCGAGACCGTCGCGCGCGTGGTCCTGTGCCACTACGCGTGTCGCCGCATCGATGTCCGCCTCGGTGCGCGCGACGCCTGCGCTGGCATATGCGCCCGCCACCATGCTGCGCAGGTCGCTCTGCGTGGGTGTAGGCGTGGCCAGCGCCTGGGCGGCATAAGCGCCCATTTCCTGCAGACCCGCCTGCTGGCTTTGCCAGGTGCGATTCAATTCTTCGCGGATGTTGCCGGTCGCCTGATGGGTGCCGTACACCATGCCGGGCGTCGCCCACTCGCCGTCGGCGGCGCGCGTGTAGGTATTGCCGTCGGAAGCCTGCAGCCTGTCCGTTCGCGTACTCGCGTTGCGGATCGCTTCAGGCACGGGCTCCATCGACGCGAATTCATTCCAGCCGAACTGGTTGTAGGCGATCTGATAGCGCGCGGCGGTCGCAGCGGGCGTGTTGGCCGCGTTCTGCGCAACGATCAACGCCGACTGCCGTTCGAGATCTGTCGTTTGCGCAGGCGTGGCGGCATCCGTCCTCATTTCGGGGATCATCTGCAGTTCCGGGAGCATGCCCTCGGCCGCCAGCGTCCTCGACCATGCGCCTGTCTCCGCGCTCCGTTGCCAGGGCCCGGCGACCCAGCCGGCCTGGTCCTGCGCACCGGTGATCGTGAACGGATCCTGCGGCCTCGGCGGACTTCCCAGACCGAGCGAATACGAATCGTTGGCGGCCCGGTAATTCAATTCGTCGACCAGACGGCCGGCCGCGACGAAACGCATTTCACCGACACCGCCCGCCGCATTCGGGGCGCTGGCCGTTCGCGTCCACGCGCCGTGCGGATCTTCCGGATTGCGCGTCCATGCGTTCCCGTTCCGGTCGGTCTGGGTAAAGACTCGCTCCACGTCCTTCTGGTCCGCCCATCGTTCGCCCAGATAGGCGCCGACGCCCGCACCGATCAGACCCGTGACCAGCGCACCGGGGCCGGTTTCCGAACCGGCAACCGCGCCATACAGAAAGCCCGCGCCGATCCCGCCCAACACGCCACCGGCATTGCGGCCGACCCAGTGCGTCTGCGCTGAAGCGGCAGCAGCTTCGTTGCCATCGGCCCGCAGCGTCATCACGCGATGGCCCGTGTCGACGAAGTCGTAGGCCATCAGCGCCACGCCCGCAGCGCCAACGACGCGCACGGCGCGGCTTGAACCGGGCGCGACACCTTCCGGGGCCGCACCGCCTTCGAGCAGCGGTCCACGCACCTCCGGAAGCGCGGGCGGACGCACCAGCGTCGGCGGTATCTCCGTCGGGAATGCGGCACGCAGCCGCAGCTCCAGCGGCTCCGACACCGGCAGGCGTCCGGCTTCGTTCGCCTGCGCGATCGCGGTGCCGAGCGACTGCCTGCCTGCGGCCAGGTCTCCTGCGACCGGCTTCGCGCCCGGCTGTTCGATCGCATCGAGCGCCGCCGTCACATTGCCCTCCGACCGGGTCACGCCGGCCCAACGCGCCTCCTGCGCGGGCATCCTGCCGATCTCGGCGATCTGCGTCGCGTGGGTCTGCCGGTATTCGTCCAGGTTGCCGAAGAACTCCCTCACTTGCCGGTTCGCCTGCTCGCGGGTCATGCCCTGCGGCGTATTGCTGACCAGATCGCCGTTGACCAGTCCTGTTTTCAGCGTGTCGGTGAGTTCGCCCACCCTGACAGCCATTCGCTCTGCTGCGGCACGGTCGCCACGAAGTGTTGCTTGGCCGTCGGGGGTTTGCTGCAATTGTCGAAGTTGGAACTGCAGACCATCCGAATATCCGCCGAGCGGCCCGCCGGGATGCGGCGACACCCCGAGCCTGGCAGCCAATCCCTGATCAGCCGGCAGATTGAGCAGGTTGCGCGAACCATGCAGATCGAACAGCCCTTGGTCCGACAAAGCCCGAAGAAGTTGGCTGCGCCTGAGTGCCTCTTGCTCGATGACATGGTGCCCTTGAAACACCGGTGTATCGGTCATCGTCGAAACTCCTTATCGAATGACTGTGGGGGCTTTGGAAGGTCGATCAGCAATCGGCTGCGTCAGTGAATCTCACGCCATGCACGCCCGCAGCGACCACCTCATCGTGCAAAACGTGATCGCAGAACACTTCAAGCGCGAAGGGCGTCAGAAACACGTGGGCCGGGCCGACCACATCCTTCCTGAAGACCAGGCTCGCCCCGCCCGAACGGTCGTAGTATTTGCCGTTGACGAAATCGCCGACCTTGATCTTCAGCCGTGATGCGGCTTCGTCCAGCGCGTCAATGGTCCGCAGCACACCGCAGAAGTAATACGGCGGGCCAGAGGTGCCGTCGGCGAGCGTGAAATCGCAAGCGGCGAAGGCGAAGCCTTCCGGGTCCACGGATTCGAAGACGCGCTTCAAGGCCTCGGAGACGATCCACATGCCGAATAGATCTTCAAAATCGCGCGGCAAGCCGCCCAGCTTCGGTACATGCACCAGTCGCGGGCGTTCAGGGTATTGGCCCGGGTCGCCGTTGGGCGATTCGATAATGTATGTACCCGGAAGCCTGAGCCTGTCTTCATTGGCAATTTCCAGACCCGGGAACTTGCCCCCACCCCAGAAGCTCGGCTCGATGACGAAGAACTTGCCCTTCTGGAACGCGCTTCCAGTCGTGACCGGAACCGGAGTCTCGCTGACCATGGCGACTTCCTTTTTTGATATTGCGGCACTGTACAGGCCGGAAGATTTCCCGGGCAACCGGATCGATCCTGTTTTCGACTCGGGCGCTGGCTCGGGGTACCGATTGCTTTGAGAGGGTGTTGGGTGGGGCGGCAAGTCAAGCCGATCCGTGTGTTTTGGAAGGCCGATCAGCAATCAGCGGCGTCGTCGAATTTCACGCCCTTCACATCCGCAGCGATCACCGCATCGCGCAAGGCTCGGTCGCAGAACACAGTGAGCGCGAAAGGAGTGCGGAATACATGGGCCGAACCGACCACGTTTTCCTTGAACACCAGGCTTGCCCCGCCCGAACGGTCGTAGTACTTGCCGTTGACGAAATCGCCGATCTCAATCTTGAGTTTCGACGCCCCTTCGTCCACCGCATCCAAACTGCGCAAGACGCCGCAGAAATAATACTGTGGACCAGGTGTGCCATCGGCGAGCGTGAAATCGCAGGCAGCGAAAGCGAAGCCTTCGGGGTCCACGGATTCGAAGACGTGCTTCAGTGCCTCGGACACGATCCAGATACCCCAAATGTTCTCGAAATCCCGAGGCAGACCTCCCTCCTTCGGAACATGCACCAAATGTGGGCGCTCCGGGTATTGGTTCGGATCACCATTGGGTGATTCGATGATGTACGTCCCGGGAAGTTGTAGCCTATCCTCGTTTGCGATCTCCAGACCCGGCATCTTGCCGCCACCCCAGAAGCTAGGCGTGATGACGTAGAACTGGCCCTTCTGGAACGCGCTTCCGGTCGTGACCGGAACCGGAGTCTCGCTTGTCATGGCGACTTCCTTTTTTGGATATTGCGGCACTGTACAGGCCAGAAGATTTCCCGGGCAACCGGATCGATGCGGTGTTGCGTGGGGCTGTAAGCCAACCCCGGTAGTTTTGGAAAACCGATCAGCAATCGGCGACGTCGTCGAATTCAACGCCCTTCACATCTGCGGCGATCACCGCGTCGTACAGGGCACGATCGCAGAACACGGTGTTCGCGAACGGCGTCCGGAACACATGCGCAGGGCCGATGACATCTTTCTTGAACACCAAGCTCGCCCCGCCTGCGAGGCTGTAGTACTTCCCGTTTACGTAATCGCCGACTTTGATCTTCAGTCTGGACGCGCCCTCGTCGAGAGCATCCAGCGTGCGCAGGACGTTGCAGAAGTAATACGCCGAACCGTGCGTACCATCGGAAAGCGTGAAATCGCAGGCTACGAAAACGAATCCATCGGGGTCGACAGATTCGAAGGCATGCTTCAACGCTGCGGAGACGATCCACTTGCCCGCCAGCTCTTCGTAATCCCGAGGCAGAGCGCCCAGCCTCGGCACATGCACCAGATGCGGACGCTCTGGATATTGGTCCCGATCACCGCTGGGTGGCTCCATCGTATGAGCCCCAGGAAGTACAAGCCTGTCTTCATTGGCGATCTCCAGGCCCGGGAACTTGCCCCCACCCCAGAAGCTCGGCGTGATGACGAAGAACTGCCCCTTCTGGAACGCGCTTCCGGTCGTGACCGGAA
>JANLSB010000806.1:0-3298 GCA_031362125.1 Lysobacterales bacterium
TGTCGGTCAACTGCAGATATCGGGACGCCGCCGATTTCGCGGACAGATTCGCGAGCCAGCCGGCGCGGATGCTGATCTCGCAGGGCTTCATCGCCCGCCATGCCGACGGCGACACCGCGATTCTCGGCCGCGGCGGTTCCGACACCTCGGCCGCGTATTTCGGTGCATTGCTCAAGGCGCAGCGTGTGGAAATCTGGACCGACGTGCCCGGCATGTTCAGCGCGAACCCGCGCGAAGTGCCCGATGCGCGGCTGCTGGTGCGTCTGGACTATGCTGAGGCGCAGGAAATCGCCACCACCGGCGCAAAAGTATTGCATCCGCGCTCGATCGCACCGTGCCGCGACAGCGGCGTGCCAATGGCGATCCTCGACACCGAGCGTCCCGATCTGCCGGGCACACGCATCGATGGCAGCGCCGCGACTGTGCCGGGCGTGAAGGCGATCAGCCGTCGCAACGGCATCGTGCTGGTGTCGATGGAAAGCATAGGCATGTGGCAGCAGGTCGGTTTTCTCGCCGATGTGTTCGAGCGCTTCAAACGCCATGGGCTGTCGATCGACCTGATCGGTTCGTCCGAAACCAATGTCACCGTCTCGCTCGACCCCAACGAGAACCTGGTCAGCAGCGACGTGCTGGCGGAGCTGTCGGCGGATCTCGCCGAAGTCTGCCGGGTCAAAGTCATCGCGCCGTGCGCTGCGATCACCCTGGTCGGCCGCGGCATGCGCTCGCTGCTGCACAAACTGTCCGACGTGTGGGCGACCTTCGGCCGCGAGCGCGTGCATCTGATCTCGCAGTCGTCGAACGATCTCAACCTGACCTTCGTCATCGACGAGGCTGATGCCGATGGTCTGTTGAACGAACTGCACGGCGAATTGATCCGCGGTGGCGCGATGCCAGTGCAGGATGCGACTGTGTTCGGCCCGAGCTGGACCGAGATCGCGCACGGGAAGCCGCCGCGCGAAACGCCGTGGTGGCATGCGCATGCGGTCAATCTGGTCGCGCGCGCTGGAGCCGGAACGCCGCGCTATGTCTATCACCTGCCAACGGTGCGGTCCCGCGCACGGATGCTGCGGGAGACCGCAGCGATCGACAGGCGTTTCTATGCGCTCAAAGCGAATGCGCATCCTGGGATCCTCCGCGCTCTGGAAGCCGAGGGCTCCGGTTTCGAATGCGTATCGCTGGACGAAATTACGCATGTGTTCGCGACGCTTCCGGGCATCGATCCGCAGCGCGTGCTGTTCACACCGAGCTTCGCGCCGCGCGCCGAATACGACGCCGCGTTCGCGCGCGGAATCAACGTCACCGTCGACAGCGTCGAAGCGCTGCAGCGCTGGCCTGAGACCTTCCGGGGCCGTTCGTTCTGGCTGCGGCTGGACCTCGGTCGCGGCGATGGTCATCACGCGAAAGTGCGCACCGGTGGCGTCGAGGCCAAGTTCGGTTTGCCATTGGGCAAGGTCGACGCCTTCGTCGCTGAAACGAGGAAGCTCGACGCGAAGATCGTCGCGCTGCACGCGCATCTTGGCAGCGGCATCGACAACCCCGGCCACTGGCGTGAGGTCTACGCCGATCTCGCCGGTCTCGCCGAGCAGATCGGCACGGTCGATACGCTCGATATCGGCGGCGGTCTGCCGGTGCCGTATACGCCCGACGCGCGGCCGTTCGATGTCGCCGCATGGCGCGCCGGGCTGGACGAGATCAAGGCCGCGTTTCCGCGCTTCCGTCTTGCTGTGGAGCCGGGCCGCTATCTCGTCGCCGAAGCCGGCGTGTTGTTGTTGCACGCCACGCAGGTGATCGAAAAGGATGGGGTGCGTCGCGTCGGTCTGGACGGCGGCATGAATGCGCTGATGCGTCCGGCGATGTACGACGCCTACCACGGCATCTACAGTCTTTCCCGTCTCGACGATGCCGATACCACCCCGTTCGACGTGGTCGGCCCAATCTGCGAAAGCAGCGATGTCTTCGGTCATGCGCGGTTGCTGCCGAAAGCGACTGCTGAAGGCGATGTGTTGTTGATCGCCGATGCCGGCGCCTACGGGATGACGATGGCCAACACCTACAACCTGCGGGTGCTGCCTGCAGAGGAAATTCTTGATGTCTGACGTTCCGAAACCCGCGTGGCCGTTCGAGCGCGACTCCATTCATGCCTTCCGCTTCGTCCGCTGCGGTTTTGATGCGCAGACCGGCGTCGCGCAGCTGGTGTATGCCTTCGACGACGGCCCGGAGCTGATCGAAACGGTGACCGTACCTGGCGCGCCGTTCGCGATGGACGCCGCACGCGTCGCAGCGGCCGAACAGGCGCTCAGGTTGCTGCATCTGATCGCCGGCGTGAGCTATTACAAGGCTGCAGTGCCGCCGGCCATCGCCATCGACAGCTATGCGATCGACGCCGACGCCGCCGCGCTGCTCGAAACGGTCTATCTCAACGGTCTCGGCGAATTCGCATACCGTAACGGCCTGAACCTGCACGGCAGGATCGCTTTTCCTGTAGGAGCGGCGGAAGCCGCGACCGATCCACAAGCGCCCACCTTGGGCCTGCGCGAACACGCCCTCGTCGCCATCGGCGGTGGCAAGGATTCGCTGGTCAGCATCGAGGCGCTGCGCGGCATCGGGGTCGAGCAGACCGTGACCTGGATCGGCGGTTCGCAGCTGATCAAGGCCTGCGCCGAGCGCACCGGATTGCAGACGTTGAGCATCGGCCGTCAGCTCGCACCGGAACTGTTCGAATACAATCGTCAGGGTGCGTGGAACGGACATATTCCAGTCACCGCAGTGAACTCGGCGATTCTGGTGTTCGCTGCGGTAGTGCTGGACGCGGATCAGGTGGTGTTCTCGAACGAGCGCTCGGCCAGCTACGGCAGCATGATCGAAGGCACCGGCGAGGTGAATCATCAGTGGTCGAAGGGCTGGGCGTTCGAGCAGGCGTTCGGCGATTACGTGCAGCGCCATGTCGCTGCCGATCTGAAGTACTACTCGCTGCTGCGCCCGCTGAGCGAACTCGCGGTGGCGCGGCAGTTCGCGAAGACCGATCGCTACGACGCGCATTTCTCCAGCTGCAACCGCAATTTCCACATCCTCGGCGAGCGCCCGGTGAACCGCTGGTGCGGCGTGTGCCCGAAGTGTCATTTCGTGTTTCTGGCACTGGCGCCGTTCATGTCGAAGCCGCGTCTGGTCGGCATCTTCGGCCGCAATCTGCTGGACGATGCGTCGCAGATCGGCGGCTACGACGCGCTGCTCGAATATCAGGACCACAAGCCATTCGAGTGCGTGGGCGAGGGCAAGGAATCGCGCGCGGCGATGGCGA
>JANLSB010000847.1:0-2438 GCA_031362125.1 Lysobacterales bacterium
ATCTCGGCCAGGGGTTTGAGCACGAACGCATGCTTCAGCTCGTCGCGCGGAAGCTGGAGATTCCCGGGGCCGTCCAGCACCAGATCGTCGTAGAACACGATGTCGATATCCAGCGGCCTGTCGCCGAAGCGCGGACCGCTGCGGTCGCGGCCGTGGGCATCTTCCAGCGCATGCAGCCAATCGTTGAGTGCGAACGGATCCAGATCGCTGTCAATCACCGCCCCGGCGTTGAGGAAGTCCGCGCCGTCGAAACCGACCGCCGGAAACCGATAGACCACCGAAACCACGATCTCGCCAAAACGCGCGCGCAGCGCAGAGAGCGCCGAACGCAGATTCGCTTCCGGCGACTGGTTGCTGCCGAGACTGAGATACGCCTTGCCCATCAGAGCTTGTCCATGCGAGCCGGCCATTCAGCGCTGGCCGCTCAAGGCTTGCTGCGCTCGATCATCACGCCCACCGCGCGCGCACCGCGCACCGCGCCGGGCTTGCTCAGCTTCAGACGCACGTGCGAGACCGCGAATTCGTCGAGAATAATTCCAGCGCAGCGCTCGGCCAGCGTTTCGACCAGGCCGAACGACGACGCCGACACGTATTCGATCAGACGCTTGCTCACCGCCTTGTAATTCAGCGTATCGGCGATGTCGTCGCTGGCCGCTGGCTTGCGGTTGTCGAACGCCATCTCGATGTCGAACAGCAGCGTCTGGCGGATCCGCCGCTCCCAGTCGTAGATGCCGATAAGCGTCTCGATTTCGAGGGCCTCGATGAAGACTTTGTCCATTCGCAAGACATTCGGAGTCGGAAAGGAATGCATCGTAACCGAAGCTCTTGTAGGAGCGGCGGAAGCCGCGACCATTGGCGGCTGGCGGTATGTCTTTCCACAGCCTGTCGCGGCTTCCGCCGCTCCTGCGAAAAGCAAGCGATCACCTCATCCCTGCTCACACCAACGGCACGAGCGTCGCCATATCCCAGCGCGGCACGACGTGCACCGCCGCATCGCTGCGGTGCCCGGCCTCAAGCCGCAGCGCGCCGGCGAAGGCGATCATCGCGCCATTGTCGGTGCACAGTTCCGGACGCGGAAAGCAAACCCGGCCGCCGCGCTTCGCCGCCATCGCGTGCAGCCGTGCGCGCAGGCGCTTGTTCGCGCCCACGCCACCGGCGACCACCAATACCTCGCAGCCGGCAGCCTGCAGTGCGCGTTCGCATTTGATCGCCAGGGTGTCGACCACTGCTTCCTCGAAACCACGGGCGATATCGGCCTTGGTCGCCTCGCTCTGATCGCTGTCGCGCCAAGCCAGCAGCACCTGGGTCTTGAGCCCGCTGAAGCTGAAATCCAGACCCGGCCGATCGGTCATCGGCCGCGAGAACTTGAATCGGCCGGGCGTGCCATGCTCGGCCAGCGCCGCCAGCTGCGGCCCACCGGGGTATGGCAGGCCCATCAGCTTGGCGGTCTTGTCGAAAGCTTCGCCGGCGGCGTCATCCAGGGTGTCGCCGAGCAAGCGATAGCTGCCGATCGCATCCACCGCCACCAGTTGGCTGTGGCCGCCGGATACCAGCAGAGCGACGAATGGGGCTTGAGGAGGGTTGTCCTCCATCAGCGGCGCCAGCAGATGACCTTCCATGTGGTGGACGCCAATCGCCGGCAGCTCCAGCGCCCAGGCCAGCGATCGCGCCACCCCGGCACCGACCAGCAGCGCACCCACCAGCCCGGGGCCGGCGGTATAGGCGACGCCGTCGAGGTCGGCGATGCGCAGATCGGCCTCGGCCAAGGTCTGGCGGATCAGCGGCAGCAGCTTGCGCACGTGGTCACGGCTGGCCAGCTCGGGCACCACCCCGCCGTACTCGGCGTGCAGCGCGATCTGGCTGTAGACCGCGTGCGCCCGCAGCCCCGCCGCGCCGGGCAGCGAGGTGTCGTACACGGCCACGCCGGTCTCGTCGCAGCTGGTTTCGATGCCGAGGACTTTCACGGGGAGGGGCCGGAGGCGGTCGTAAACGGGCCTTTAGCTTACCGCGCCCGGCACCCGGGACCCTTCCGAACTTGCGCGGCCGGGGGCGACGCCGTTATCATGCGCGGCTCGCCCGGACGGACCGGGTGGTGCGAATTCCTTCGCAAGAGCCCGGCCAACCCGGCCGGCTTCCCAAAAAGCCCGAGATTCCTATGCCCAGCGTCAAAGTCCGCGAAAACGAGCCCTTCGAGTTTGCCCTGCGTCGCTTCAAGCGCACCTGCGAGAAAGCCGGCGTCCTCGCCGAAGTCCGCAAGCGCGAGTTCTACGAAAAGCCGACCCAGGAACGCAAGCGCAAGGCTGCCGCTGCGGTGAAGCGCCAGGCGCGCCGCACCTCGCGCGACGCTACCAAGCGTCAGCGCATGTACTGAGCCCGTCACCGGGCGCAAGTACACACGGTTCCTGCGCGACCCAGAGCTCCAGCTCGCGGGTCGCGAC
>JANLSB010000848.1:0-6432 GCA_031362125.1 Lysobacterales bacterium
CATCTTGGTATAGCTTTCGGCGCCGTCGTCGTCGCTCATCTCCTGGATCATCTGCGAGCCAAGATTCGAGGTCATCACGATCACGGTATTGCGAAAATCCACGGTGCGACCCTGACCGTCGGTAAGGCGGCCATCGTCGAGCACCTGCAGCAAAATGTTGAACACGTCCGGATGCGCCTTCTCGACTTCATCGAGCAGGATCACGCTGTACGGCCGGCGGCGCACCGCTTCGGTGAGATAGCCGCCTTCTTCATAACCGACATAGCCCGGAGGCGCGCCGACCAGGCGGCTCACCGCATGTTTCTCCATGAATTCGCTCATATCGATGCGGATCATGGCATCGGTCGAGTCGAACAGAAAATCGGCCAGCGCCTTGCACAGCTCGGTCTTGCCGACACCTGTGGGACCCAGAAACAGAAATGATCCGCTGGGACGGTTCGGATCGCTGAGGCCCGCGCGGGTGCGGCGCACCGCATCGGACACGACCTTGATCGCTTCGGCCTGTCCGACCACGCGCGCGCCAAGCATCGACTCCATCTTCAGCAGCTTGTCGCGCTCGCCTTCCAGCATCTTGCTGACCGGAATGCCGGTCCAGCGCGAGACCACTTCGGCGATCTCTTCTTCGGTGACTTTATCCTGCAGCAGCGTGAAGCCCTGCACTTCGGCTTCCTGCGCGGCCTTCAGCTGCTTTTCGAGCTCCGGCATGCGGCCGTACTGGATTTCGCTCATCTTCGCGAAATCCTGCTTGCGCTGCGCGGACTCGAGTTCCAGCTTGGCGGCTTCGATCTGCTCCTTGACCTTAGTAGCGCCCTGCACGGCGGCTTTTTCGGCCTTCCAGATTTCCTCCAGATCGTTGAACGCACGCTCGAGCGTGGCGATCTCCGCTTCCAGATCGGCCAGCCGCTGCTTCGACGCATCGTCTTTTTCTTTCTTCAGCGCCTCGCGCTGGATCTTGAGCTGGATCAGCCGGCGCTCCTTGCGGTCGAGCTCTTCAGGCTTGCTGTCGATTTCCATGCGGATCCGCGACGCTGCTTCGTCCATCAGATCGATGGCCTTGTCGGGCAATTGCCGATCGGCGATATAGCGATGCGACAGCGTCGCCGCGGCAACGATCGCCGGATCGGTGATCTCGACGCCGTGATGCACCGCGTAGCGTTCTTTCAGGCCGCGCAGGATCGCGATGGTGTCCTCGACGCTGGGCTCGCCGACGAAGACTTTCTGGAAACGACGTTCGAGTGCAGCGTCCTTCTCGACATATTTGCGGTATTCGTCCAGCGTGGTCGCGCCGATGCAGTGCAGCTCGCCTCGCGCCAAGGCCGGCTTCAGCATATTGCCGGCGTCCATCGAACCTTCGGCCTTGCCGGCGCCGACCATGGTGTGCAGCTCGTCGATGAACAGAATGATCTGGCCTTCGTTCTTCGACAGATCGCTCAACACCGCTTTCAGCCGCTCTTCGAATTCGCCGCGGAATTTCGCACCGGCGATCAATGCGCCCATGTCCAGCGACAGTACGCGCTTGCCTTTCAGGCCTTCCGGCACTTCGCTATTGATGATGCGCTGCGCCAAACCTTCGACAATCGCAGTCTTGCCGACGCCAGGCTCGCCGATCAGCACCGGGTTGTTTTTGGTCCGGCGCTGAAGCACCTGGATGGTGCGGCGGATCTCCTCATCGCGACCGATCACCGGATCGAGTTTTCCAGATTCCGCGCGCGCGGTCAGATCGATGGTGTACTTCTCCAGCGCCTGCCGCTGTTCCTCGGCGTTCTCGCTCTGTACTTTTTCTCCGCCGCGCATCGCATCAATGGCGGATTCGAGCTTCTGCTTGTTCGCACCTGCGGCTTTCAGTGCACGGCCGGTGTCGCCGCCATCGTCCAATGCCGCCAGCACGAACAATTCTGACGCGATGAAAGCATCGCCGCGCTGCTGTGCGAGCTTGTCGGTGACGTTGAGCAGACGCGCCAGGTCGTTGCCGACGTTGACGCTGCCGGCCTGACCGGACACTTTCGGAAGCTTCTCCAGCGATTCGCCGAGCCGCTCGCGCAGCGCCGGCACGTTCACGCCGGACTGGGCCAGCAAAGGCCGGGTACCGCCGCCCTGCTGGTCGAGCAAAGCGACCAGCAGATGCACCGGTTCGATAACGTTGTGGTCGCGGCCGACAGCCAGCGACTGCGCGTCGGCGATGGCCTGCTGGAAGCGCGAGGTGAGTTTGTCCATGCGCATGGTCTGGACTCCGCAAGAAGGGCGGCAACGCCGCGATGCTCACGGAATGAGGGCTGCAGGCATGGATTCCAAGCCCGCCGATCAGGTGGGCCGCGCGACCGGACACTCGACCGGCTTCAAAGCGCCACGAGCGCGGCCTTGGCTTCCTTGAACTTGGGATCGATCTTCAACGCCACCTGCAGTTCCGCGCGGGCTTCGTCCTTCCGCCCGGCCTTCGCCAGAATCTGGCCAAGGCGGTAGCGGGCATGCTTGGGCTCGGGGTCGCCGCTGTCGCGGCCAAGCTTCAGATACGCGCGCAATGCCGCTTCGCCTTCGACCGGATATTGCCCGGACTCGGCGGCGATGCGGCCGATCTGGTACCACGGCTTGGCTTGTTTCGGCTCGTCGACGGTCCACTGCTTCGCCATCGCGTAAGCGTCTTTCCAACGCTTGGCTTCCTGATAGAACAGGATCAGCGAAAGCCGCAGCTGCGGGTCGTTAGGCTTGAGCGCATACGCGGTTTCATAGGCCTTCAACGCCTCGGCCGGTTTTTTCTCGTGCATCGCGATGCGCGCCTGCGCCATCAGCCCCTTCGTGCGGTCGTACTTCGCGATCGCAGTCGCTTGCGCGCGCGCCTTGTCGATGCCGCCGCCGATGGCGCCCGGCGCCTGCAGATAGAACTCGATCAACGCACTGCGCGCATCGAGCAGCGTGGGGTCGAGCTTCACCGCCTGCTCGAACGCATCGCGCAGCTTCGGCGCCATCGTCATCTTCGAGAGCATCCCGACTTCGCCGATGCGGCTGCCATAGGCATTGCCGAGCCAGTAGAACGCCTGTGCGTTCTTCGGGCCCAGCGCCGTGGCCTTTTCGCCGGAACCGATGGCTTTCTCGGCCTGCCTGGCCTGCACTCTTGCGCGGGTGAGCAGAACCCAGGCGTTGGCATCGTTCGGTGAATCCTTGGTCAAAGCCTCGGCGGCAGCCGGTGCCCCCGCTGCCTTCGCTTCCACCATCGCCTGCACTTCGGGCAGTGTTCTGGCGATCGCGACCGGAGCGATGCACGTTGCCATCAGCAGTACGGGAAGAACGAAACGAGCTGAGCGCATGACAGGTTCTCGATGGACAACAGGTCGGCGACTCTAACAACCACCGGCACCGAAGGGAGTCCTGCCGGAAGTCACCCGGCGCGATCCGGTTCAGCCGCGATTGCGGTCCGCACCTTCGCCGTCGAACCACACCAGCGTCGCCAGACGGCCGGTGAGGGCATCGCGACGATGCGAGAAGAAGCGCTGCGGATCGGAGATCGTGCACAGGCCGCCACCGTAGACGCGGGTCACGCCCACCCGTGCGAGACGCATGCGCGCCAAGGCGTACAGATCGACGAGCCAGTGGCCGGGACGCGTGGCGACGAATGCGGCCATCGATGCGGGATCGCGATCGACGAACGCGCGGTAGACCTCTTCGCCGATTTCGTAGGCCTGCGGACCCGCAGCCGGGCCGAGCCAGGCGATGACCTGTTCGGCCGGAGTACGCATCGAAGCCACGGTCGCTTCCAGCACGCCGGCGGCGAGTCCGCGCCAGCCGGCGTGAGCGGCGGCGACTTCACGGCCGTCATCCGCAGCGAACACGACCGGCAGGCAATCGGCGGTCAGCATCGCGAGAACCGTACCCGCAACGGAAGTCACCGAAGCATCGGCAACGGGTTCTTGCCTGGACACTGGCGCCGCATCGCAACGCATCACGCTCACGCCGTGCACCTGCTTCAGCCAGTGCGGTGCGGATGGCAAGCGCGCGTGTTCGACCAGGCGTCCACGATTGCGCTCGACCGTCGCAGGGTCGTCGCCATCGGCTGCGTAACGGTTGCCGAGATTGAAGGCATCGAACGGCGGCTGCGATTCACCGATGCCGTGGCGCAACGTGGTGAACGCATGCACGCCCGGCGACGCCGGCCAATCGGCGAACAGCAGCGGGCCATCGCTCACCGCGCGCGCGCTTCGGCTTCGCGGGTGTCTTCGCGTAGCGTGGCGACCAGCGCCTGCATGTCGGCGGGCATCGGCGTGGAGCAGCGGATCGCCTCGCCGCTGAGCGGATGGATGAATTCGAGGGTCTCGGCATGCAGCGCCTGACGCCTGAAACCGCGCAGCGACGCGACGAGTTCGGTGGTCGCACCTTTCGGCAATTTCAGCGGGCCACCGTAGAGTGGGTCGCCAATGATCGGGTGCTTGATATGCGCCATGTGCACGCGGATCTGGTGGGTGCGGCCGGTTTCGAGCCGGCACTCCAGCAGCGTGTGCGCGCGGAAGCGTTCGCGCAGCCGATAGTGGGTGACCGCCTCGCGTCCGTCTTCGCGCACGGCTTGGCGGAGGCGATCGCGTGGATGGCGATCGATCGGCGCATTGGCCGTGCCGCCCGACACCAGTGCGCCGACCACCACCGCGAGATACTGGCGGTGGACTTCGCGCGCCGACAGCTGCGCGACCAGCGCGGTATGTGCCGGCAGCGTGCGCGCCACCACCATTACCCCGGAAGTGTCCTTGTCGAGCCGGTGGACGATGCCTGCCCGCGGCAGCGTGGCAAGGCTGGGGTCGCGATGCAGCAACGCATTCACAAGCGTGCCGGTGGGGTTCCCCGCGCCCGGATGCACCACCAGCCCGGCCGGTTTGTTCAGCACGAACACGTCGGCGTCCTCGTGAAGAACGTCCAGTGCGATGTCTTCAGGCTCGGAGCGGGTCTGGATCTCCAGCACCACTTGCAACGCCACCGCCTCACCACCGCGCACCGGGTCGCGCGGGCGCACCTGACGGCCGTCGAGCAGAGCGTCGCCGGATTTGATCCATTCCGCGAGTCTGGAACGCGAGAACTCCGGGAACAGCTCGGCCAACACAGCATCGAAGCGGCGCCCGGAGGCCGAATCGGGCACCTCGGCGGTCCGCAGAACGGTGTCCTCAGCGGACATTGGGGGTGTTGCGGGCATCCACGGCTCCTGGTCGGTTCGCGCGCTACGGTTCTGCGCGGTTAAGGGGGCTGGCCGGCCCGGGCTGGTATTATCGCCCGCTCACCCGCCCCGCAGCAGCCCGCATGCCCTTTCGTCGCCTATCGCTCTCCACCTTCCTGCGTCCGACCCTGCTGCTGGTTCTGATCCTCGCCTTCGGCAGTTCCGGATGCGCCAGGTTCAAGGGTGTCTTCAAGGACAAGAACGAGAACGAAGGTATTCCGGCGGCCGAACTCTACGAGAAGGGCAAGCGCTCGATCCGCAATGGCAATTACGAATCGGCGGTGCTGACCTACAAGCGCCTGATCGCCCAGTATCCCTATGGGCCCTATACCGAGCAGTCGCTGATCGAAACCGCGTACTCGCAGTACAAGATGGGTACGAACGACGACGCGATTTCGACCATTGACCGTTTCCTCCGCACGTACCCGACCCACCGCAACGTGGCATATCTCTACTACCTCCGCGGCCTGGTGAATTCGAGCCGCGACACCGTGTTCCTGCAGCGGGTATGGAAACTCGACGCCAGCCGCCGCGACCTCGCCACACCACAGCAGGCCTTCAACGACTTCAAGATCGTCACCGAACGCTACCCGAAGTCCCGCTATGCCGGCGATGCCACCAAGCGCATGAACGAACTGCGCGATCTGTTCGCCCGCCACGAAATCGAAACCGCGATGTACTACCTGCGCCGGACCGCTTGGCTGGCCGCGATCGAGCGCGTCGAGTTCATGCGCGAAACCTACCCGGGCAGTGCATTCGAGAACGACGGCATCGCGGTGATGGGCGAGGCCTACACCCGTCTGGGCAATACCGCGCTCGCCGACAGCGCGCGGGGCCAATTGCAGCAGAAAGCGCCGCAGCACCCGTGGCTCAGAAGCGACGGCAAGTGGCCGGACTACCCATCCAACTTCCGTAAACTCAACCCGCTCGCCAGCGAAAAGTCGGCGCTGGACAACGACTGAGGTCGCGCGGAACATCAAGACAGAAGAATGAAGCCGCCGAAAGGCGGCAGGCCGACAAGGCTGAACAAGAAAACGCCCATGAGCGTTGCGTAGAGGGGTCGATGTTGAACCAAGCCGCGGAAGTGGCGCAGTTCATCGCCGCCCAGCGTGTCTTCGACTTTGGACGCAATCCAAAAAGCCCCAACGTTCATGAAGCAATAGACAACCAAGTAAAAGAGAATTGCCGTGAGGCCGGCGCCGGTCTGCGTGCAAATACCCATCAGCATATAGCCCGCGTGG
>JANLSB010000031.1:0-1766 GCA_031362125.1 Lysobacterales bacterium
GTTGATATCCTTGAAGCGATCGAGATCGAGGAAAAGCACCGCGATCCGGTGGTTCTGCCTGCGTGCCCGCACGATCGCCCGCGACAGCCGCTCCGACAGCATCGCGCGGTTCGGCAGATTGGTCAGCGTGTCGAAGTTGGCGAGATAGCGCAGTTCCTGTTCGGCGCGCTTCTGCTGGGTGATGTCGGTGATCACCGCGATGTAGACCCGGTGCTCGCCGTAGATGCCCTCGGTGGCGGTCAACTCGATCTGACACAGGAATTCCTGGCCGTTCTTGCGCCGCTGCCACATCTCGCCCGCCCAATGACCCTCGGTGGTCAGATTCTGGCGGATGCGGTTGTAGAAGACGACATCGTGCTGGGTGCTGTCGAGCAGGTTGGCGTTCTGTCCGATCACCTCACGTTCGCTGTAGCCGGTCGTGCGGGTAAAGGCAGGATTGATCGAAATGAAACTGAAGTCGCGGTCCAGCACCGCCACCGACTCGTTCATGCTGTGCAGCACGGCGATCGCGATCCGGCGATCGCGTTCGGCCTGGCGCACCAGTGTGATGTCGCGAGCGGTGCCGGCGATGCGGCGGACCTTGCCGTCCGCGCCGCTTTCGACGGCGCGGCCGCGCGCGCGCACCCATTGCCATTCGCCGCGAGGGTCGAGGATGCGGTGTTCGGAAATGAAGAGCTCGGCCTCACCCTTGAGGTGATCGCGCAGCTTCGCCTGCACCTGCGTCAAATCGTCTGGATGGATGCGGAGGTCGCCGTCGGTGACGGTCAATATCCGCAATTCTGGCGATGTACTGCGCGAATCCACCCACATCCGGTGCATGTGGTGCGTTTTGAGATCGTAGTCCCAATACTGTTCCGAGGATGCCCACAGCGCGAGTTTCAGACGCCCCTCGCGCTCGTTGAGCTGGTTGGCATAGCGCTTGTCGGATCTGACACGGCGGCCCCAGACGACAAACAGCACGACCGCCAGCACGCCGGCCAGCGTCAGCGAGGCGATCAACTGCAGTTCCGAAGAGTCGGACACGTGGTCCCCAACGCACATGACGATAGGGTGAGTGTAAGCGCTGCGCGGCGGATTGCGCAGGCGGGCGTTGTACAATGAGGTATCTGCCGAAAGACGCCGACGACCGCCCAATGATGTCGACCTTGCCGAGTCCGGCGCTTCCCAGTCTGATCGAGATCGAGGATGCGGTTCGTGCGCAGGGGTTGGGATTGGGCGCGTCCGAGCTCCACGGCGCCCTGTGCGGTTGGCTGGCCGGAGGTGGCGGCGATTCGCCGCGCTGGCTGTCGCAGGTGTTGGCCGATGATGCAGTGACGGCCCCGGCTGCAGGCAGCGCTTTGGACCGCCTGCGCGAGGCCAGCGCCGCCCAGATCGAAGACCGCGATTTCGGCTTCGAGCTGCTGGTGCCTGATCAGGAAGCCTCGATCATCGAGCGCAGCGGTGGGTTGTTCGACTGGTGCCGGGGTTTCCTCGGCGGTTTTGGTCTGGCTGCCGGCGCCCATCCTCCTCTATCGGAGGAAAGCAGCGAGGCCCTGGGCGATCTGGCGAAGCTGGCTGCAGCCAGTCCACAGGACGACGGCGATGAAGACGACGAGGCCGCGCTGATCGAGATCGAGGAGTTCGTCCGGGTCGCGGCACTGCTGCTCCATGGCGACTGCGCGATGGGCGCGCAGCACCGCCGCCAGCTGCACTGAGCACATGAGTTCGACCGGCATCCCAGCCCAGGGCTACGTCCGCCGCCGCCGCCAGTTGATGCGGATGGCCGG
>JANLSB010000040.1:0-3411 GCA_031362125.1 Lysobacterales bacterium
TTCATTTTTCAACCCTATGCCAACCGGCGATTCGTAGTTCAACGTGGTCAATTGCAACTCTTCTTTGTGCGTCTCGATATAGTCGATCACTTCAGTGACACTGCCTATTTCGTGATAGTGCGCCCAGAGCCTCATCAGCTCACATTTTTTCCAAAGATGCTTTGCGTTTTCTTCATGCCCAGAGTTGCGAGCGCTTCTATATTCAATTTCTGCTGACTTCAAAAATTGAATCACTTGATCGTAGATGACACTTTGAATTTCAAAGTATTCCTGATCGAAGTCAACCAACGTCCCACGCAGGCCATCGACATAAACCGAAAGCGCCTGCCTTATTGATTCGATGTAGTCCGACCCATAAGGAATCAATGACTCGAACAATTCTTTTGGGATCGGCGGGGGCGGCAGGCCATCAGCTATTTCTTTGGATGCGCCGTGATTGTTCATAGCGTCAATTCCCTGTGCTAACAAAATTGGGGCTAGAAATGTCTGTCGGTGGAGTGCTTGATGTGAAAACGCGGCCGCTTCGCTGCTACTGCTACCGACCACCTCAGCAGATGCATCGGCCTGGGACTTCTGATCATCGAAAGGCCAGTGACTGTAGTCATCGGGAAGGTAGGCCACCCCTTCGAGTCCAGTCTTCCATTTCATAGAGGCAAAGAGCGCCTGCCGCTCCACGAATTCTGGCACACCTGGCCATCGCTCAATGCCGATCCCGGCCCGAACGATCCCGGTTTCGACCGCCATCGCCGCCTCTTCCGTCCGCCCGGTAAGCATCGCGCAGAGAAAAGTTCCGTAATAGGCATAAAGGGCCAGATAGAGCAGCCAGTAGTCATCCGTTCTCTGGAAAGCACGCATTGCCTTGCGCATAGCGTCTCGATGCAGGCGCAGCGCCTCATCATATCGCTCCTCATCGATGAGATTTTCTGCCTGGCGCAACAAGTCGCGGACGACTTCATCCGCTTTTTTTCGCACCTGCGCATCGTCCTCGACGCCAAGGAGATGATTCACGATGGATGCTCTTCTTTCCGGACGCACTTTCCTTCTCGGAAGACGATCGCGCTCATCCAGAACACCTGACCGCCGCGCGAAGAGATAGGCCGATGTCGCGGATGTCCAAACGAGGCAAGCCATCACGATGACACCCGTTTTCGAGATATCCACATTCAATGCGTCGGCAACGAGTGGGGACACAATGAGAAGAGGCGATGCGGCAAGGACTGCGAGAAGTCCAATGGAGGCTGGTTTAAGGCCCCACATCCATACATGGTGAACGATCAGCTTAGCGTTGAGCGCAGTGAACCGCGACACTTGCGTGCCGGGCAACAATGTCTGGCAAGCCTGCGGGTCAGCATCACCGTCTTCGATCGCAGAGCCCATGGTTTTGGTCATCCGGATATGGCATC
Organism: Lysobacterales bacterium; assembly: GCA_031362125.1. GTDB lineage: Bacteria > Pseudomonadota > Gammaproteobacteria > Xanthomonadales > Xanthomonadaceae > Lysobacter_I. The sequence goes on from JANLSB010000040.1 coordinate 1,404, forward strand.
CACGAAGGTAGGTTGTTCGTCGTTTTGTGCGATTTATGACTGGGCTTACATCCGCGGGCACCAAAGCCCCCATCCAAGCCGTCTTCAGTGCCGGCTGAACTGCTTAAATACATGGTTTGAGCTGCCCCTGGCTGGCTTCGGGCCACCGAAGGTGATGTTCAGCTCTTCCTGGAGCCGCCGAAGATGCTCAGGAAGTCCTTGAGCATGTCCTGCAAACGATGCGGAATAGGCGGCTGCGGAAGAGCGTTCGACAGCAAAGCTGCGGGCTCTTTTTTCATTCACTTCGTCGATTCCTTGTGAAACCCTTGCGGGACCTGGGAGGGCGGCGACATGACTTTGGCATCCTGCACACTCATGCCACCGAACTTGCTCCGCCACTGGTAGTACGAGCCCCCACTGAACCTGTGCTTGCGGCATAACTACTTCACGGGCAAGCCCGCTCGGCCTCGCGCAGAAAGCCAATGATCTGTTCGTCGGTAGATCGCTTCTTCATGTCCAATCTCCCGGCGTTGGGGAATTGGACTCCAGATTTGAGGGCTACTCAAATTCGGGGGGACGTCGGTCGCGCGGCATCACCGCGCAGGCCACGGAGCGATCGAACGATGAAGCGAGAGCCGACAGCGGAACGCAGGTCGGTGGGCACCCGGAAGCGGACATACAGACCGCACGGCCGGGGCAAGAAGGAGGGCTTCGGCATGGAAACGATACCTAAAACGATACCTCGGCGGAGGTATCGTTTTGGGGCCGATCTTTGAAAATCCTTGCTGATTCAGCGCTTTACGCGCTGATCGCCAAGCGTGGAGCGGGTGATGGGAATCGAACCCACGCTAGCAGCTTGGGAAGCTGCAGTTCTACCATTGAACTACACCCGCGTGCGGCTTCATCTTAGCGGCTGTCGCGGCCTCCGCAAACTTTGCGGGAGGCCGCGATGCCACTCCGGCATCAGAACTGCTTGCCGAAGGTGGCGAACAGGGTCGCGTCGTTGCCGTTGTCCTGCGCCACAGTCAGGCTGGCACCGATGTTGGCATCAAGACCGAACAGTTCCGTGCGGGCACCCATCTGCAGAGTCACGTAGCTGTCGTCGAAGGTCTGGCCCGGCACGGCGTACTGCAGGCTGCCGACGATGGACTGCGAACGCGCGAACGCTTCCTCGGGCTGGTCTTCGTGTTCCACGTCCCAGGTCACGCGGCTGTAAGGCGTCAGGTGGTCGTTGATCTTGTAGCTGGCCTGCCAGCCGAGGCTGGTGATCATCGAATCGAAGCTCTGGTCCGGGTAAGCCAGCGAGGTCGACAGGCTCGGCTGGTTTTCAGCGTAACCGTCGACGTCGACCCTCTGCGCCAACACGCTCAGAACCGGGCCATGAGTCAGGGCTTCGCTGGTGAAGTTGTAGCCCGCGCTGACGCCGACGCTCAGATTGCTGCCGTCCGGCGAACCGGTATGGCTGCGCTTGACCGGGCCGAGAAAGACTTCGCGACTGACGTCATAGCTGACCTTGGTATAGCTGAGCTGGCCGTTGACCCAGGCGCGCTCTCCGTACCAGCCGGCAAAGCCACCGAGGGTGCCGTCGGTCTGATCGAAATCGCCGCCGCGACGGCCGAAATCGTAGCTGTTGCGGCCGAGGCCGGCGAAACCGCCATAGACGAAGTTGCCGCTGGTCCAGTCGATGCCACCGGTGAAAGCCGGGCCGACGCCGTCATAGGTATTGCCGTCGCCGTAACGCTGGAAATCGGCGCGGCCGTCGAACCACCAGCGCATACCGTCGCCTTCAGGCTTGCCGGCGAGATGGCTGGACACGCGGTCGGCGCGGGCGCGACCGACGGTTGCCGTCGCATGCGGCAGCAGCGCGATCTGGCGCGGGGCTTCCAGCACCGACACCGCGTACTGCGCCAGGATCTCGTGCGCGCGACTGGTCGGATGCACACCGTCGGCGAACAGATAGGTGTTCGCGGCGTCCGGACTGACGTAGCTGGTCGGGTTGCATGTCAGCGAGTTCGCGGTGATCTGCGGC
>JANLSB010000046.1:0-1848 GCA_031362125.1 Lysobacterales bacterium
CATCAAGAAAGAGGATCTGATCGACGTCTGGAAAGACCTGGGCATGAACTCCGGACACGCCTACGGCAAATCGATCCGCACGGTCAAGACCTGCGTCGGCAGCGAGTTCTGCCGCTTCGGCACCCAAGACAGCACGCGCATGGGCATCGAACTCGAAACGATGCTGGCGAATATGTGGAGCCCGCACAAGGTCAAACTTGCGGTGTCGGGCTGTCCGCGCAACTGCGCCGAGTCCGGAATCAAGGACGTGGGCGTGATCGCGGTCGAGTCGGGCTGGGAGATCCATATCGGCGGCAACGGCGGCATCAAGACCGAAGTGGCCAAGTTCCTGGTCAAGGTGAAAACCGCCGAAGAAGTGCGCGAATTCACTGGCGCATTCCTTCAGTTGTATCGGGAAGAAGCTTATTACCTCGATCGCACCGTGCACTATATCGAACGCGTTGGGATGGACCACATCCGCCAGAAGTTGTTGGAGGACGGCGCCAATCGCAAAGCGCTGTTCGAGCGTCTACTGTTCGCGCTGGAAGGGTTGCCCGATCCATGGGCGCAACGCATTGCCAAGCGCGATGGCGAGAAACGCCGACGCGAATACCAGCCGTTGCACATCGCGTTGGCCACTGCCGAGGCGGAGAGCTGAGCATGTCGGCAGTTCAGGATTGGGTCCGACTGTGCCGCATCGACGATATTCCGTTGCTGGGTGCAAGAGTGGTGCAGATCGATGGGCACGATGCCATCGCTGTGTTCCGCCCCGCGCACGATCGCGTGTTCGCGCTGCGCGATCGCTGCCCGCACAAGGGCGGTCCGCTGTCGCAGGGCATCGTCGCTGGCGACACGGTGACTTGTCCGCTGCACGGCTGGAACATCGCATTGGAAACCGGCGAGGCCTGCGCACCGGATGTCGGTTGCGCGCGGACCTATGCAGTGCGCGTCGATGCGGATGAAGTTTGGCTGTCCTTGGCGGACAGATCATGAATGCGGGGGTGTGCTGATGGACGGCGACGGCGCATCCGTGTCCGCACGCGCTGCGGCACTGGTGCCGGTGCGCAGAACGACCCGTTCAACCTGTTGCTACTGTGGCGTCGGCTGCGGGGTGTTGATTGAATCCGAGTCGACGGCCGGCGGCGAACGCATCGTCGGCGTGGAGGGCGACCCCGATCATCCGGCCAATTTCGGCCGGCTCTGCACCAAGGGGCGCGCCCTGGCGCAATCGGCGCAAAGTCTGCATGGCCGTCTGCTGGCGCCGGAGCTGCGTATGTCCCGCGGCGCTCCGCGCGAGCGCGTGAGCTGGACGCAGGCGCTCGACCATGTCGTCGAACGCTTATGCGGGATCATCGAACAGCACGGCCCCGATGCCGTGGCGTTCTATCTGTCTGGACAATTGCTGACCGAGGACTATTACGTCTTCAACAAATTGGCCAAGGCGTTGATCGGCAGCAACAACATCGACAGCAACTCGCGCCTGTGCATGTCCAGTGCGGTGACCGGTTACAAGTTGGCCTTCGGCGCGGACGGGCCGCCGACGTGCTACGACGATCTGGAAGCGGCGAAGACCGTGCTGTTCGCGGGCAGCAACATGGCGTACGCGCATCCGGTGCTGTTTCGCAGGCTGGAAGCCGCGCGCGAGCGCGATCCGGACGTGCGCTGGATCGTGATCGATCCGCGCCGGACCGATACCGCCGCGCTCGCCGACCTGCATCTGGCGATCGAACCGGGCACCGATGTCGCGCTGTTCAACGGCATGCTGCACCACTTGATCTGGGACGATCTGATCGATCGCGACTACATCGCGCGCCACACCTCCGGCTTCGCGGAGCTCAAGCGAGTGGTCCGCGACTATCCGCCGGCGAT
>JANLSB010000049.1:0-7399 GCA_031362125.1 Lysobacterales bacterium
CGCGCGAGCACGCTTTCGATTTCGCCGGTTTCGATCCGATAGCCGCGCAGTTTGATCTGCTGGTCGAGACGGCCGAGATGCTGCAGCTGGCCATCGCTGCGCCAGCGGCCGAGATCGCCTGTGCGGTACATGCGCGCTCCCGGGCACGCTGGATCGGCAATGAACTTTTCGTCGGTGAGCGCATCGCGATTGTGATACCCAAGCGTCACGCCGGCACCGGCGATCACCAGCTCTCCGGCCACGCCGATCGGCACCGGCGCGCCGTTCTCATCGAGCACATGCAACTGGGTGTTCGCGATCGGACGCCCGACGACGATCTCGCCCTGCCCCGGTCGGACCTGTGCGCAGGTCGACCAGACCGTGGTTACTGTCGGGCCGTACATGTTCCACAGCGCGCCGACGCGCGGCAGCAGCGCTTCGGCGAGATCGGCGGGCAGCGCTTCGCCGCCGCACAGTGCCTTCCACTCCGGACCGCCGCGCCAGCCCGATTCCAGCAGCAGTCGCCACGTGCTCGGCGTCGCCTGCATCGTGTCGACCTGATGCTGTTCGAGCAGCGCGCGCAGTGCGACGCCGTCGCTGGCCTCATCGCGATCGACCAGCACAAGCTCCGCGCCCACCGCCAGCGGCAGCAGCAGTTCGAGCACCGCGATATCGAAGGACAGCGTGGTCACCGCCGCCAGACGCGATGTCGCGGTGAGGCCGGGCGTGGTGCGCATCGACTCCAGGAAATTGATCACCGCGCGCTGCGGCACGCGCACGCCCTTCGGCTTTCCGGTCGAACCCGAGGTGTAGATCAGATACGCGAGCGCGTCGTCGTTGCGATGATCGGATCGCAGGCCGGACGCGGCTTCCGTCGCGAGCGCATCGTAGAGCGCAAGACGATGCGCGACATCTAGCCCAAGCGCGTTGTCGCCGTCGTCGATCACCAGTGCGGCATCGGCATCATCGAGCATGAACTTCAGCCGCTCCGACGGGAACGCGGGATCGAGCGGCAGATAGGCCGCGCCGGTACGCAGCACGCCGAGCATGGCCGCGAGCATCGCCGGTGTCCGCTGCAGATGCAGACCGACGACGGCGCCAGGTCCGATGCCGCGCGTGTGCAGCGCGCCAGCGATGCGATCGGCCTGCGCCGATAGCGCGGCGTGGGTGATCGCGGTGTCGGCGAACAGCACCTGTGCGCGCTCGCCGTGGCGGGCGATGGCGTCGTCGAGATAATGCGACAGATCGCGGTCGGGGGGCATCGGCGCTGCCGTGTCGTTCCACGATGCGAGCCGCACCGCTTCCGCCGGGGTCATCGACAGCAGCGCGCGCAGCGGCACGTCCTGCGACTGGTTCGCCGATGCATCGACCAGCCCGTCGAGCAGCGCGAGATAACGCTCGACCAGCAGCTTCGCGGTATCCGCGAACAGGATATCGGTGTTGTAGTTCAAGCCACCGACCAGACCGTCCGCACCATCGAGGAACCACAGCGCCACATCCTGCGCCGCCGCCGGCTGGAATACCGGTACGTTGGCGTGGGCGAGATCGCTCCAGCGGCACGGCCGCTGGCGCGCATCCTGATACGAGAAGAACGCCTGATAGATCGGGAAGCGGCTGGTGTCGCGGCGTGTGTCCAGCACGCGCACGAGATGCTCGAACGGCACGTCCTGACAGCCGATCGCATCGATCATCTCGACGCGCGTGGTCTGCAGCAGGCTGCGGAAGCCCTGCGCGGGATCGACCTGCAGCCGCAGCGGCAGCGCGTTGACGAAGAAGCCCATCACCGATTCGAGTTCGGGCAGATTGCGCCCACGCACTGGGGTGCCGATCACCAGATCGCGCTGCCCGCTGAGCCGATGCAGCAGCAGCGTCCACGCCGACAGCAGCACCGTGAACAAGGTCGAGCCTTCGCGCTGGGCCATCGCGCGCAGCGCATCCGCAGTCTCGACGGGCACGCGCAGCCAAGCGGTGTCGCCATCGCCGCTCTGCGTAGCCGGCCTCGGTTTGTCGATCGGCAGGGCCAGCGCTTCGGGCGCGCCTTCCAGCTTGCGGCGCCAGTGATCGAGCTGTCGCGTCAGCTCCGGCCCGGCCATCCATTCGCGATGCCATGCCGAGAAATCGGCATAGCTCACCAGCGGCAGCGCCAGCGAGGGTTCGCGGCCATGACGGTATGCGTCGTAGAGCGCGGCCATTTCGGTATAGAACAGATCGAACGACCAGCCGTCCCAGATGACGTGATGGGTCATGAAAAACATCACGTGTTCTTCATCGTCAAGTTTGTAGATGCGGGCGCTGAACAGCGGCCCGCGCGCGAGATCGAACGGCACCGCGATCTCGTCCTCCATCCTCAGCGCCAGCTCCGCTTCGCGAGCGTCCGCAGCGATGCCGGTCAGATCCTCGAAGCGCAGCGCGGCGTCGAGCACGTCATGCACCTGCTGGAACGGTTCGCCCTCGTGCATGCCGATGGTCGTGCGCAGCGCGGCCTGACGGCGAATCATCTCCGCAAAGGCGCGCGCCAACGCATCGCGATCCAGCGCGCCGCGCAGGCGATGCGCCGACGGCACGTTGTAGACGGTGCGGCCCGGATGCAGCTGTTCGAGATACCAGATCCGCTGCTGCATCAGCGACAGCGGCGCGCGTTCGCCCTGCGGCAGCGCGGGAATGGTCGGCAGCATCGTCGCCGCCTGCGCGGCCAACCACGCCGCCAGACCGGCGACGGTCGGGTGATCGAACACCGCGCGCATCGGCACGTGCCGGTCCAGTTCGCGGCCCAGCTTCGCCGCCAACTGCGCGGCGAGCAGCGAATGCCCGCCGAGCGCGAAGAAATCGTCGTGCAGGCCGATCTGTGGCAGCGCCAGCGCATCGCGATACTGCTGCGCGACCTGCGCCTGCCAGGCGTCGGAGAAACTTTCCGGCTCGCCGCTGTCGATCGACGGCAGCGCGTCGGTCGGCGCCGGCAGCGCATTGCGATCGATCTTGCCGCTGGCGGTCAACGGCAGCGCGGGCAGCACGATGCAGCGCTGCGGCAGCATGTAGTCGGGCAGCAGCTTCGCGGCATGCGCGCGGAGGCGGTCTTCAGTTGCGCGGCTGTCGTCGAACGCAGACTCCGGACGCGGCACCACGTACGCGACCAGGCGCTGATCGCCGGGACGCGGTTCGTGCGTCACCACCACGGCCTGGGCGATGTCCGGATGCGCCATCAGCACCTGTTCGATCTCGCCGAGTTCGATGCGATAGCCGCGCACCTTCACCTGGAAATCGGTGCGGCCCAGGCATTCCACGACGCCGTCGCTGCGCCAGCGCGCGAGATCGCCGGTGCGGTACAGACGCTGGCCATCGGCGCCGGTCAGGAACCGCTCGGCGGTCAACTCCGGGCGATTGAGGTAACCGCGCGTGACGCCGTCGCCGCCGATATACAGCTCGCCGATGACACCGATCGGCACCGGCTGCCGTCGCGCATCCAGCACATGCAACTGGGTGTTCGCCATCGGGCCGCCGATCGGAATCGGCGACTCGGCCGCATGCAGCCGATGGACGCTGGCCCAGACCGTGGTTTCGGTCGGGCCGTAACCATTCCACAACGCGCCGACGCGCGGCAGCAGCTCGGCAGCGAGATCGGGCGGCAGCGGTTCGCCGGTGCAGATCGCGGTGAGCGCAGGCGCGCCTGCCCAGCCAGCAGCCAGCAGCAGTCGCCACGTCGCGGGCGTGGCATCGATGAAAGTGATGCGCTCCTGTTCGACCAGCGCGCGCAGACGGTCGCCGTCGGCGGCGTCCTGTCGGCTTGCGAGCACGACCGTCGCGCCGACGACCAGCGGCAGGATCAGTTCCGACACCGCGATATCGAACGACAGCGTGGTCACCGCGAGCACGCGGTCGCCCGCCTGCATGCCGGGCATCTGGCGCACGCTCTGCAGCAGATTGGCCGCATTGCGATGGCTGACCCGCACGCCCTTTGGACGGCCGGTGGAGCCGGAGGTATAGATGATGTAGGCGTCGTCGCCGGCGTCGCCGATCGCTGCGTGCGATGCGCTATCGATCTCGCCGATCGCGTCGAGCGGCAGCGTCGTCGTCGGCTGCAGCGCTGCATTGAACTTCGCGATCAGCGCAGCGTCGCCGAGTATCAGACGCAGTGCCGCATCGCCGACCATGAAACCGACACGGTCGTCCGGCAGCGATGGATCCAGCGGCACGTAGCAGGCGCCGGCGCGGAGCACGCCGAACAGCGCGGGCAACATGTCGAGGTCGCGCTCCAGCAGCAGACCAATACGGTCGCCGCGACCCACAGCGGCTTTTTGAAGTGCAACTGCGATCGCGCCGCTGCGCGTAGCAAGTTGCGCATAGGTCAACGACCGATCACCGGATTGCACCGCAACGGCTTCCGGCGTGCGCTTTGCCTGATCGAGCATCAGCGCTTCGATCCGCGTCTCCCGCGGATATTCCGAAGCGCTCGCGTTCCAGGCGTCTATGGTGCGCCGGTCCTCCGGCGTGATCACCGGCAGCGCGTCGATGACGCTGCCGGGATCGGCCACCGCGCGGCGCAGGAGGGTTTCGAAACCGGCCATCCAGCGCGACACCGTCCGCGCATCGAACAGATCGGCGTTGTACTGGCATTCCAGACGCATGCCGGCCGCACCCAGATCCACCGCATTGACGAACAGCTCGAAGGTCTCGAAGCGGCGCGCATTGCTGTCGAGATCCAGCTGCAGACCCGGCATCGCGTCGTGTTCGCCGGTCAGCGCCTGATCGATATTGAAGATCACACTCATCAGCGGCAGACGGCCGCGGTCGCGGGCGATCGGCAGCGCGCGCAGCAGACGGCCGAAGGTGATGCTCTGGTGTTCGTACGCATCCAGCAACATGCTGCGACTCTGATCGATCAATGCCGCGAACGGCACGTCGGACTGCGGCATCAGCCGCAGCGGCAGCATGTGCACGCAGTGCCCGACCAGACCTTCGAGACCTGCGGCGGCCTGGCCTGCGGCGGGCACGCCGATCACCACATCGTCCTGACCGGTGATGCGATGCAGCAGCGCCGAGAAACCGGCGAGCAGGGTCGCGAACAGACTCGCGCCGCGCCGCGTGCCGAGCTGGCGCACATCGGCGAGCAGTTCGGCCGGCAGCACGTGGTCCTCACGCCCGGCGCGCTGGGTGCGGATCGCAGGACGCGGCCGGTCGCAGGGTAGATCCAGCACCGGTCCGCCGTCGGCGAACAGCGCGATCCACCACGCGAGTTCATCGGCGGATTCGGCATCGGGCGCGGCCTGCGCCACCGCGTAGTCCGCGAACGAAGACGGCGCCGGCGTTTTCTTCGCACTCGCGTCCGCCGGCCGATACTGCGCCGCCAAATCCTTCACCAGGGCCCAGAACGACCAGCCATCGAGCACGATGTGATGACCGGTGAGCACCAGCACGTGGTGCTCCGGCGCAAGCCGCACGATCTCGGCGCGCAGCAGCGGGCCGTGGCCCACGTCGAACGGTTCGGTGACGTGACGTTCGCAGATCGCAGCGAGTTCCGCCTGCGGATCGGTGGACGCGGAGACATCGCGCAGCGCGACATCGAACGTCGGTGCCTGCTTTGGAATCTTCAGCCACAGGCCGTCGTCGGAGAACGTGGCGCGCAGCGCGTCGTGGCGCTGCGGCAGCGCGCGCACAGCCGCGCGCAGGCGCTCGACATCCAGCGCGCCGCGCAGATGCAGCGAGACCGATTCGTTGTACGCCAGCGACGCCTCGGTGCCGAGCCGGTCGGCGAGCCATATCTCGCGCTGCGGTTCGGTGGTGGGCACCATGCGCGTGCCGTCGTCGGCGATCGCAAGCTCTTTGCGACGGACGGGGAAGAATTCGCTGGCGATCATTTCCGCCGCCGCATCGCGATACGCGGCGACGATGAGATCGATGTCCTCGTCGGTATGCGACGTGGTGAGGAAGCACGGGAAGTTGTCGAGGATATGGATGCCGCGATCGCGCAGCATCACGTAGATCAAATCGCCGTACGGCAGATCCTCGGTGAACACGTTCCGCCACCACGACGCGAAGGTGACGAGCTTGAACGGTGCGCCCAGCGCCTCCATTGCGGCATTGACCCGCACAACCATGTTCGCGGTACGCGCGGTCAGCCGTTCCTGCAGCCCGGGGCCGGCATCGTGCAGATGCTGCAGCGTCGCCTTGGCCGCGGCCAGCGCCAGCGGATGGCGCACGAAGGTGCCGGCAAAATAAGTCACGCCGACCGTCGGGACCGAATCGTCGCCGTAGTCCCAATGGCCGCCGTCGAGCGCGTCCATGTAGGCGCGCTTGCCGGCGATCACGCCGATCGAGAAACCGCCGCCGACGACTTTTCCGTAGGACGCAAGATCAGCGTCGATGCCGAACAGGCCCTGGATACCGCGCGGATGCGCGCGGAAGCCGGTGACCACTTCGTCGAAGATCAGCAGCGAACCGCTTTCTTCGGTGAGCGTGCGCAGTTCGCGCAGGAATTCGACCGGCTGGAAATCCGGACGACGGCTCTGCACTGGCTCGACCATGATCGCGGCCAGCTCGTGCGCGCGTTCGCGCAGGATCCGCAGCGATTCCTCGGTGCCGTAGTCCAGCACCAGCACGTTCTGCGCGGTCGACGGCATGATGCCCGGCGCCGCAGGCACGCTGCGAAGTTTTTTGGTGCCGCGCACGATCACTTCATCGAAGATGCCGTGATAGGCGCCGGTGAAAATGGCGATGGTGCTGCGACCGGTCACGGTGCGCGCGATGCGCATGCAGCCCATCACCGCTTCCGAACCGGTGTTGCAGAACGCGACGCGGTCGCTGCCGGTGAGCTCGGCGAACAGTTCGGCCGTCTCGCCGGCCAGCACATGCTGCGGGCCGATCTCATAGCCAAGATCGATGCGCTCATGCAGCGTGTCGCGCAGGAAATCCGGCTGCCAGCCGAACATGTTCATGCCGAAGCCGTTGAGCACGTCGACATATTCGTTGCCGTCGAGATCCCACATCCGCGAGTTGCGCGAGCGTTCGATCACCAGCTGATACGTCAGCTCCTTGGTCAGCGGCCGGAAACCGTTGACCACGCGCGGATCGGCCATCCGGTCGCGATGCTGCGCGGTGTACGCCTTGGATTTTCCGGTGCGGGTGACGTAACGCGCGATCAGCGCATCGAGGCGCGTGCGCTGTCGCGGCGTCAGCGCGTCGGCGCGGGTGTGGATACGGGCGATCGCGCCGAAGGCTTTCTTGACGTCGTACGTCATCGGGCCTGCGCTGGTGTCTTCGTCGCCTGGCGATGGTGTCGACGATGCCGCAATCTGTATCGGAGTGCTCGTCGTCGCTGTCGAGGTCGTCGGTGCGCAGCTGGCGTCGAGATGCGTCGCCAGCTGCGCGGCCGTACCGTACTGGTCCATGATCTGCCGGAACGTGACTTTGACCTGGAACGTGCGCT